>DVEF01000001.1 GCA_015295805.1 Geminocystis sp. M7585_C2015_104
CCCTCTCAGAAACCTACTCTTGTCGAGCCATAAAAATATTGAAATTATCAGGATTACGGGGAGGCGGAAGATAAATTACTCCCTGAAAGAGAAAAAATTATCTCCCAAAAGGGCAATTGTAATATATAAATTTAGATAATTTTGAAGCGAAGATAATGCATTTGAAATTTCGAAAAGAATATGACATTAATAACATAGTACTGGGTCCAGTGGAAGGTGGAAATTATTTGGAATAAGAACAACCTTATAGTGTAAGTGCTACCTTCACCTGGCAAGGGAAAAATATAATCTCTTTACCATACCTGGCACTAATTGGGTAATTGTAGTAATTATAGTTACAAAATATTTTAAAAGAGCGGTACAACAACTACTAACACTCTTTTTGGCAGTGGCAATTATTTTGGGTTTTGTGGCTATAGGAGTGATTTTTCTCCTTTCTCGTCAACTGTCTAAACCCATAAGAAAACTGGCAGAAACAGCCACAGAATTTGCCACAGGAAATATGGAAGTAAAAGCAGCAGAGGAAGGTAGTTGGGAAACTGTATATCTTGCCCAAAGTTTTAACCACCTGGTAGCAGAAGTTAAGAATTTACTAGCAGAAAAACAAAAATCCCTAGAAGTAGCAGAAAACTTAGCACAGATGCTACAGAAACAAAAACAAAGAATTGGGAAAAATCTGTTTATTCTTCAAGGGGTAGTGGAGGAAGCAGCAAAAGGTAACCTGACAGTAAACGCGCCTCTGTGTGAGGGGGAGGTGGGAATCGTCGCTGATTTCTTCAATAGTATCATTGAGAGTCTAAGGGATATTGTCCTTGGTGTCAAGGAGAGTGCCATAAAGGTAACACAGTCTCCGACTAGACAGCAAGAAGAAATAAAAACCCTTGCCGCCGACGCCATCTATCAGTCAGAAAAGATTGAAGAGGTGTTTGAATTGGTGCAACAATTAAACCCTTCCATCCAAAAAATAGCGGAAAACACCACCCATGTGGCCAAGACAGCCTCTCATGCCGAGTTGCTAAAACCGGCGAAAAAGCCATTGAAGAGACAGTCCACGCCATTTTACATCTAAAAGATATCATAGAAAATACCGCAAAAAAGGTAAAACAACTGGGGGATTCTTCCCAGAAAATTACTAAGGCATTATCCCTCATTAACCAGATTGCCCTACAAACTAATATACTCGCTATTAACGCCAGTGTAGAAGCCGCTCGTGCCGGCGAAGAAGGAAGAGGCTTTGCCGTGGTAGCAGAAGAAATTGGGCAATTGGCTAACAAATCTGCCGCCGCTACCCGGGAAATTGAAGAAATTGTGCAGTTAATCCGCCAAGAGACTGCCGATGTGGTCACCGCCATGAGAAATGGCACTAATCAAGTTACTAAAAGCAACACAACAGTAACTCGGGCAAAAGAGAATTTTGAGGAAATTGTCAAGTTAATCAACCATAACCTCCAACCCATTGTCAGTGCCACTACTTCTCATACAGAGATAGCACAAAATCTTTTCCAGCTGACACAATCCCTTGCTTCTTTTTCTCAGGAGACTCTTTCCATTCCCCGTCAGGTTACGGCTTCCCTCGCAGATACCATCTCTCACACTATGCAATTAAAAGATTCTGTAGAAGTCTTCCCATGATGAATGACAGCCACAAACTGCAATGACTTAGACTAGAATTTCTCCAAGAGGCTAAAAAATACATTGAGACATTACATGCCACCCTTTTAGTCTCCCCACCAGATGTGGAAAAACTGTTACAAGTCACACACAAGGGGGGCGCCGCTATTGTTGAGTATACACATTTAAGTGATTTGGCTCATCAGCTGGAGGATTTTTTTTTAATTATCAAGGTGGGCAAAGTTAAAATCAATGAGGAGATAAAAAACCATTTGCTTTTAGCCGTTGATTGTCTCAAAGAATTAGTTAATTTATCCTCACAGCCACAAGAAATTCCCCCAATGGTTGCAGACAATATTATAGCAAATATTTACTATTTTTCCTAAATTAATTAGCATTTTGGCTACGAGTAATACGAGGTTTTTATAGGAGTAAAAGTATAATTATATTTTTGAAGATTAACCGAAAACATTTCTACAACAAATCAGAATAATTAGCAAGGCAAAACAGCAAACAATACCCTTCAGAGTTAGTGGATTGTTTGGAACATTTAACTGGGGTTGCCTTCATGTTATACTTACCGTATTTTGCTGATTTTTGCTCCTCTTTAAAAAGCCATATTTATGTTAATTTGTTAGGGCATAATGACTATATACTAAAGAATCTAGGGAACATTCAGGCGTTGGTTTTATCCGGGCAAGCACAACTTATTCCTTCCACTTTTGTCGAACTCCCAACACCAAAAGAATCAAAGTATCCCTGGAAAATAACACCAATTCCTCTCCCACTACCGGAATTAAACTGGCTGGTATTCCGGCTAACCATAGATAGAAACCGACTAAATTTGCTTTTGACGAAACTCCACTCCCTCAAAGATAATGAAGACTTGGCATTGAAGGAAAATTTTACCATATGCCTGGAAGAAGAATTCGAGAAAATACTGCGATATTTAACAGTTACTAATAGACTCATTAATCGTATATAAAAATAGGAATAAGACTATTTTAAAATATAATAATGACCTGAAAAAAGGGAGGGAATCAGATAGCTAAAATTCAGTGTAAAGATGTTTTCTTAGAAGTAAAAGGGAAAAATGGATTAATAGAAAGGAACATTTTGGAGAGACTAAAAGAGCCAATAACACACCTATTTCGGAATGCCATTGCCCATGAAATTGAAAACCCATCCGAGCGCAAATTAAAGGGAAAACCGCCCTAAGGATTAATTTCCATAAAGGCTGTTAGCCAAGGCAATGAAATAATTATAACGGCGGCTGATGATGGCAGAGGGATAGACATAGAAAAAATAAGATTAAAGGGAGAAAAAATGGGGTTACAAAGAGAAAAATTAAAGAGGATGACAGAAGAAGAATTGATAAAACTAATTTTCACGCCGGGTTTCACCACAGCCAGTCAGGTAACATCCTTGGCGGGGAGGGGGGTAGGATTGGATGTGGTAAGGGAGGCAGTGGAGGCAATGGGGGGAAGAGTGGAAGTAAAAACAGAGTTGAATGTAGGCACTAGGTTTACCCCCTTATCCGTGTCTGTAATGAGGGTTTTGTTGGTAGGGGTGAGAGGTTTTTTATTGGCTTTTGCCACCAATTCTATCGGGGAAGTTAAACTCTTTTTCCCGGATATAGGCAATAAGATAAAACTAGTCTTCCTATCGGATTGGCTGCAATTTCACTATGCCTCGCCAATAAGGGAGAAAATGCCGAGGGTTTGGATGCCCCTAGTGGTGATAACGGGGGAGAATGGAAATGAGGTAGGATTTGTGGTGGATAGCTATTGGGGGAAAAAGAGGCAGTGAATATGGCGTTGTCTTAGCAGATGGATGGCAGTATAGCAGTGTTAGTAGAGTCAAAATCCTTAATCCAATGGCTGGAAAAAACCCCTAGAAGATACAAAAGAATTCCGACTGTAGACGACTCAGCCAATGTCAGAAAGATGTTAGCCTGGACTTTAGAAAATGCCAATTACCCGGCGAGGCAAAAGACGGGAAAAACGCTGTAATTTCCGACTTAGAAATGCCAAAGAAAGATGGTTTTGGGTTATTGGCAAGTATAAAAAAACATTCCCATTGGCGACAAATTCCTGTGATTATTCTAACCTCCAGGACTATCGTCTGCCGATGATTTTTTGGCTAAACCCTTTTCGGCAACAGAATTACTCCACACCCTCTCCCGCACTAACCTATGATTATAAACCCCACGGCCTATCGTCTCATAATACATTACGCTCAACGTTAAAACTGTCTGCCAATGCTATTATAAACAGTGATCTTTTAAAATACAAAAGTAAACTTTAAATACATTAATATTACAAAGTTAGGAGCGCAGGGGGAGAATTTCCACATCACTGGGGGTGGGGCGTGTAGGCCCTCAGGGGCATTAAACACATAAGTGTCTTACATGACAGTTGCGCCAATTGAAACCATACCAAACCAGGAAAAGTCGGCGAGGGGACAGTCTTTGGCTTTCGTAGCTAAGGGGCTTCCGTCGGCTAATACCTCTGCCGGCTTCCAATCAAGGGCGCCGATGCCCACGTTCACCCCCAATTTTGTATTATTATATTTCCCTTGGCGGGTGGCGTGGGGGTTTGCCTTTGATATATAGCCCCTGAAGACAGCAAACACCGGCCATCAAACAGTAGTGGTAGCTACCAACAGAGCTTTTTTCTCCTCATATATTCCCCGCCCCCGGCACTTGCAACCACTATGCCAGATTCCCCTTCTTGATGGGGACAGGCTAAACCCTACATCTCATCCTTCAATCTACCATCCTCCATCATGATGATACGGTCTGCTACATCCAAAATACGGTCATCATGGGTAACTATAAGGATAGTACAACCTTGTTCTCGTGCCAGTCTTTCCATGATGTCTACCACATCCCGCCCGGCTTTACTGTCTAGGGCGGCGGTAGGCTCATCTGCCAAAACCAACTGGGGATGGGGTGCTAATGCCCGGGCTATTGCCACTCTTTGTTTTTGCCCTCCAGATAGGTTTTCCGGATAGTAGTTTATTCTTTCCCCCAACCCTACCGCCTCTAATATTTCCCTTGATTTTTTCTCTATCTCCCTATCAGTATATTCTGGATGTAGTTCCAAGGACATTTTTACATTTTGTTGGGCGGTAAGGGAGTTTAATAAATTATGAGCCTGGAATATGTAGCCTATTTTTCTCCTAGTTTGAATCAGTAGCTTTTCTGGGGCATTTACTAACTCTTGCCCGAACACTTTTAAACTTCCGTGGTGGGCAGTGCGGAGGGCGCCAATGAGGGTGAGAAGGGTAGTTTTGCCCGAGCCGGAAGGCCCTTTCATTATCACAATTTCTCCTTTCTTTAGGGTGAGATTAATGTCAAACAGTATTTGTTTTCGCATTGCCCCTTTGCCGTAGAAGAAGTCTAGATTTCGAATTTCTACCACCTTTTCCGTCTCTTGGTTTTCTTGTTGCTTGCTCAGAGAATTTGTTTCTAAAAAAAACATAGCCTCTCCCCCTTCTATTTCCTATTTTTATTGTAGCTTAAAGTGTTCAATTTTTTACAGAGATTAAAGAGTTTTTTTCATAAATTTTCCCCATAAAAGGGCCGCCTGTTTACTGCTACTGTGGGTGGGGGAATTGTCATCATTTCCTAACCAAATACCGGTAATAAGATTGTTTTTGGGAAGATAGCCGATAAACCACAAATCTACCCCCTTGTTAGTAGTGCCCGTCTTACCGGCTTCATCATATCCCAAACGGGCTGCCCCGCCTGTGCCTGAAGTGATTACCTTTTGTAACATGCGGTGCATGGTCTGGGCGGTTTGGGGTTTAATTACCTGTTTCTGCTCGTCCCCATTTTCGTTAAACTGATATACTATCCTACATGTTTTGTGATTTTGGGAGTCCTCACAGTCTCGGCCATCCCGTATCACTTTGATAGCGTGGGGGCGTGACCAAATGCCGTTGTTGGCAAAGGGGGTATAGGCGCCAGTGATTTCCAACACGTTGACTTCGCTTTGCCCCAACACCAACCCTGGTACCGCCTGTAAGGGGGATTGGATACCCATTTTATGAGCAGTAGCCACCACCGTGTCTAAGCCCACATCCTGGGCCACCCTCAGGGCAACAGCATTCTCCGACTGTGCCAAGGCTATTTCCATGTTAGCCGCACCCCCCACCCTCTCGCAAGCCCTATACAAAAATCCCCGCCAACGCAAAGGGGCACAAGAGTATACTTTAGTGGGGGGAATACCCTTCTCTAGGGCTGCTGTATAGGCGAATACCTTAAAAGTTGACCCAGGTTGCCTTTGGGCTTGGGTGGCGCGGTTGAATTGGCTTTCTTGGAAGTCTTTACCCCCCACCATGGCTACTATCTCCCCGGTTTTACTGTTGAGGGTGACGAGGGCTCCTTGACTGAAGTTGTTTTGTTTACCATTGGTTGCAAGATGCTCCTTTAAACTCTCCTCCGCCAGTTTCTGGATTTTGGGATTAAGTCCAGTTTCGATGATAAAATCCCCCTCTTTCGTCAAATCCTCCCCCAACAACTCCCTCATTTCCCTAAAAACATGACTGTAGTAGTATGGGGCAATCACCCGGGAAAAGGCATCCCTGGCTTGAGGACTAATTTCAATTCTAGACCTTCTGGCCTCTGCCGCCTCCTCCTGGCTAATCATCCCCAAACTCAACATCCTGGAAATCACCCGGTTGCGCAAATTTACAGCCGCATCGTAATTCTGTACCGGGTTATAAGCGTTGGGAGCCGGTAAAATGGCCACTAGAGTGGCAGCTTCGTTTAAAGTTAACTCCTTGGCAGGCTTGTTGAAGTAGAAATGGGCTGCATCCTCGAATCCATATAGGTTGAAGCCTAGATAAACCCGGTTTAGATAAGTCTTGAGGATAGTATCCTTGCTGTATAATGCCTCTAGTTTCAAGGCTACCATCATCTCCCGCCATTTACGGGCAAGACTGTTTTCCCTTCCTACTGCTGGATATATACTACGGGCCAACTGTTGAGTAATTGTACTGGCCCCCTGTCTGATTTCCCCCTCCCTATTAACCAGGAAAGCACGAATTATGCCAATAGGATCAACTCCAAAATGCCAATAAAAACGGCTGTCTTCCGAGGCTATGAGGGCTTTTGGGATTAAGCCAAAGTCTGAAAGGCTTTCCAATTCTCGGTGGGTTGAGTCAATCCGAGGCGCCAGTAGAGTCTTGCCATCATTGGCATATACCACTGTTTGCCCCCCCACATGGTCCGGAATTGGATATACTTGGTATTTACTCCACTCCCAACCAATAAAACTTAGTCCTAGCAGTAAACCAAAGCCAGTGGTAAAAACGCCATGACGCAGAAGATATGTCCAATTGCTTAAACCCTTGTCAAAACGGATTTCTATTCCCTCCGCTAATTCCGGAGGACCTAGGGTTACTACATCGTTATGATAAAGAGTAAGAGAATCACACCTCTTTTCCCCATAGTAAACCCCATTGGTAGAGTTTAAATCCCTTATGACAAACCGCCTTGGGTTTTTCTCATCCCTTTCTACTACACAGTGAATCTGGCTTACAATTGGACTACGGATAACTATATCACAGTTCTTGCTACTACGCCCGATTACATAACGATCTCCCAGAAGAGGATAACGGTAGTGGGATTGTCCACAACGAATATA
This sequence comes from Geminocystis sp. M7585_C2015_104, assembly GCA_015295805.1. Taxonomy (NCBI): domain Bacteria; kingdom Bacillati; phylum Cyanobacteriota; class Cyanophyceae; order Chroococcales; family Geminocystaceae; genus Geminocystis; species Geminocystis sp. M7585_C2015_104. The sequence goes on from DVEF01000001.1 coordinate 7,266, forward strand.
CAAGGAGGGAACTGGACGATTAGACTTCAAAGGGGGAAGATATACCCTGGATTGGACCGTATTCCAAATGTCACTAACAGTACGACTGACAGCGGTCATAAAAGAATTGTTGCTATTATGACCATTAGACTTGTTGTCCATCATCTTTATCTCACCCTCACTGTGGCAGAAAGGTTACAATTATAAGGTCTTATCACCCATTCATGGCTGATGAATGACAACTCCAAGCAAAATCATTTAGACTGGCTATTAATCGTCCTGATTATTGGTTTGAGTTTATTTGGCACTATAGTTATCTATAGTACTCAAGCCTATAAACAAGGCACTGACTGGCAACAACAGTTAATCATAGTGTTGATAGGCAGCATTATTATGATGCGCCTGTCCTATTTCTCCTATGAAAGACTATTACAACTACACTGGTGGATTTATTGGTTTAGCAATTCCCTCCTGGTATTAGTATTGTTCATAGGCCAAACCATAAATGGTGCCCAGAGTTGGATTAACATTGCCGGCTTCAACTTTCAACCCTCCGAATTGTCCAAAGTCGCCCTAATTATCAGTTTAGCCGCCATTTTGGCTCAAAAGGACGCCTCTCATATTTCCCGTCTCCTTCCCATAGCTCTTCTGGTAGCAGTACCTTGGACTTTGATAATGTTACAACCGGATCTGGGCACAGGGTTAGTATTTGGCGCCATAGCCCTCACCATGATATACTGGGCCAATGCCAGTCTGGGATGGATACTGTTAATCCTCTCACCCCTCATCTCCGCCTTCTTGTACAACATTGTCTTCCCCATCTGGCTAGTTTTTTTAATTGGCATGATTTTCATAGCCTGGTTTACCCTCCCACAGGCAATCCGCAGTTTATGGGCTTTGGTAACCCTCGTAATAAACTATGGTGCCGGCCAGTTAGGACATATTCTCTGGGATTTGCTCAAACCCTATCAAAAAGCCCGTCTTACCCTTTTCCTCAATCCTGAACAAGATCCCCTTGGTGGCGGTTATCATTTAATTCAGTCTAAAATTGCCATAGGCTCGGGTGGTTTATGGGGCAATGGTTTTCTCAAAGGCACTCAAACCTATCTTAACTTTGTCCCTGAACAACATACAGACTTTATCTTTAGTGCCATTGGCGACCAATTTGGCTTTGTAGGTTGTCTGATTATTTTAGTAATATACTGGTTGATATGTTGGCGGCTTGTATTGATTGCCCTACAAGCAAGAGACAATTTTGGTTCCCTTATTGCCATTGGCGTTTTGGGCATGACTGCCTTCCAGGCCATTCTCAACATCTCCATGACTATTGGTTTAGCACCCATTACTGGTATCCCTTTACCACTCCTCAGTTACGGCCGTTCATATCTCCTCAGCAATTTTATCGCCTTTGGTATAGTAGAATCTGTAGCAAACAATAGGGTAGTCCTTCCTAAACCAAAAAGGGTTAAATACCGCTAATATTCCTTTATGTCTTCTAGAATTCCCCCGCACATCTAGAGGAAAAATGAGTATAAAGGCAGTGCTTTTTGACTTCAATGGCATTATTATCAAAGACGAGGAGATCCATCAGCAGTTAATAGATGAGCTCCTTTTGGAGGAAAATTTACAGCCTTCTCGACCGGGAGAATATCAAAGATACTGTCTGGGGAGAAACGACTATTCTGCTATTAAAAATATTCTAGAAGCCCGTGGCAGATTTGTCCAAAATGAATACCTGGATAAACTGGTCAAAAAAAAAGGAAAACTCTACCTACAAATCCTATCAACCATGGAGACAATACCCATTTTTGAAGGGGTAAGAGAATTTATCCAATCCCTCCAGACAAGAAATCTCCCTCTGGCAATAGTTAGTGGCGCCCTACGACAAGATATAGAATATGTCCTAGAAAAAACTAACCTGAAACAACACTTTCCTGTTGTAGTAGCCGGGGATGAAATCAAAGCCAGTAAACCCTCCCCAGAAGCCTATCTCTTGGCATTAACAAAATTAAATCAAATATCCCCCCTTTTAGATATAAAACCCCAACACTGTCTGGTAATCGAAGACACACTAGTAGGCATCGCTAGTGGCAAAAACGCCGGTATGACTGTGGTAGCCGTAGCCAACACCTACCCCCTCCACATACTCCAACGGCACGCTAACTGGTGCGTTGACCGTCTCTCCCAAATCGACCTGGACTGGATTAATCAGGTGCTGGCCAAAAAAACAACAGAATCTGCTATAATGGAACAACAGATGGAATAACCTGGGGCATTAGCTCAGCTGGTAGAGCGCTGCGATCGCACCGCAGAGGTCAGGGATTCGAGTTCCCTATGCTCCATTTCGACTACAAGGGCCCATTAGAAAACCCCCCACCACCCACGCCCCATTACCAGTTGTCGTCGTCATCCCAATCGTTTTCGTAAGGGATGGAAAGGTTTTTCTTGCCAACCCGATAACCCCCCTCGGGTTTATAGCGGGGAGGATTGGCGGCAGGATAACTGTTACTATTGTCACTAGGGGGGTATTTGCTAGGATAGTCCCTATTGCCGTAACGAGGATTTGACTGCCGCTGCCGTCTCCAGTCATACTCCTCCTCGTCATCCCCCATAAAGGTTTTCTTGATGGACTCAAAAAAGCCCTCTCCTTCTTCCTGTTTATACTGGAGACGCACCTCTCGGTTGAGTTCGTATAAAACGTCCTCCAAATCCGCTATACTCTTGTCCAAACGGCGATCATCTTGTTTCTCCAGGGCGTCCAGAATCTCTTTACATATATTGTCAATGTCCTGACGATAGCGATTGGCAAACTGGGTGCCAAAGTCTAAGGCCACTTCCCTCAGTCTCCTCTGGGCTTGATCGGCTAAAGCCCTGGCCCGATTGCGTTTTTCTACCCTCTCCCGTCTCTGCCTGTCTAACTGGGCAAATTCCTCCGCCTCCCTGATCATCCTTTCTATTTCAGACTGAGGTAAGTTGGAAGCCCCTTGGATTACAATACTTTGTTCTCTGCCAGTGGTTTTATCCCTGGCAATAACCTGTAAGATGCCATTGGCGTCAATGTCAAAAGAAACCTGAATTTGAGGCACACCTCTGGGGGCGGGGGGTATCCCCGTCAGCTTAAATCTGCCTAGGGATTTGTTGTCCGCCGCCATCTCCCTTTCCCCCTGCACCACGTGAATTTCCACCATCGTCTGATTATTCTCCGAAGTGGAGAATATCTCTGACCTTCTTACCGGTATCGTTGTATTTCTAGGTACTACTTTCTTGGTGAGGCCACCAACAGTCTCAACCCCAATAGACAGAGGCGTAACATCCAGTAGCAGAATGTCCTTCACCTCGCCGGCAAGAATACCCGCCTGGATAGCAGCACCCATAGCCACTACCTCGTCAGGGTTAATATTCTGATTGGGCTCCAAATCGATAAAACTGCGCACTAAATCCTGTACCATGGGAATACGGGTGCTTCCCCCCACCAGGATTACCTCGTCAATGTCAAAAGGCGTCATGCCGGCATCTTTCAATGCCCTTTGCAAAGGACGTCTTAGTCTGGACACTAAATCCCCACACAATTCCTCAAATTGTGCCCTAGTAAGGGTGGCCTCTAGATGTTTTGGCCCATCTTCAGTGGCGGTGATGAAGGGTAAATTAATCTCAGATACACTTACCCCAGACAACTCTATTTTCGCCTTTTCCGCTGCCTCTGTTAGTCTTTGTAACGCCTGGCGATCTTTCCTTAAGTCTACTCCCTCTTCCTCTAAAAACCTGTCTGCCAACCAGTCTACAATTTTCTTGTCAAAGTCATTGCCTCCTAACTGGGTATCCCCACTAGTAGCCTTCACCTCAAATACCCCATCCCCCACTTCTAGTATGGACACATCAAAAGTGCCCCCCCCCAAGTCAAACACCAGGATTCTCTCATTCTTTCTCTTGTCTAACCCGTAGGCCAATGCTGCTGCCGTCGGCTCGTTAATAATTCTTAACACCTCCAGACCAGCTATCCGGCCTGCATCTCTGGTGGCCTGTCTTTGGCTATCATTAAAATAAGCGGGTACGGTGATGACTGCCCCTGTCACCTCCTCTCCCAGATACCTCTCTGCTTCCTCTGCTAGTCGTCGCAGTATCATCGCAGAAATTTCCTCTGGGGCGAATTCTTTTTTCAAACGAGGGCAACGGATTTTTATATTATCTAGTTCATCCCGGCGAATAGTATAGGGCACCCGTTTACTTGCCTCACTTAACTCACTATATTTGCGCCCCATGAAGCGTTTAATGCCATAATAGGTATTCTGGGGGTTCAACACCGCCTGTCTTCTCGCCATCTGTCCCACTAACAATTCCCCCTCCTTGTTAAAAGCCACCACAGAGGGGGTAATGCGACTACCTTCTGAATTGGGTATTACTACAGGTCTACCCCCCTCCATTACCGCTATTACCGAGTTAGTTGTGCCTAAGTCTATCCCTACTACTCTTCCCATTGTTTCTGTTTTTCTCCAGTTGTTTTATTTCTACGCCCTCGTCAGGAATACTACCAGTCAGTCTCTATTGTAACGAATCGTCATTATCATCGTTCCCTTGACAGGGTAAAAACGGTAATTTCCGGCCTACAATTGAAACGCATAAGGGGATATGACATTCCTAACCCTCTATTAGTGTACAGCCTGAAATCACCGAATTTATACAACCCCGCCGGGTATAATTTGCCATAAGGTGGTAAAAACCCCCCCTTTTTGAAGGGTATTCTCACCTGTCCTCCGTGGGAATGTCCTGACAACTGTAATTGAAAACCATGAGTCCCCCACACCTTGGTTGCAAAATCTGGCTCGTGCACTAGGGCAATATTAGTTCCTTTTTTGGGCAAATTGGACAATACTAAATCCAAATCGCCCCTGCCGAACATTATATCATCTATCCCTGCAATGTTCAAATAATTTTTGTTTTTCCTAATAGTATAGACCTCGTTTTTAAGCACAACAATTCCACTCTCTTTTAGGGCTTCCTCTACCAGGAGATAGTTAGTAGAATAATCATGATTTCCTAACACCGCAAAACTCTTATATTTCGGTTTCAGTCTCTTCAAACATTCCCCTAGAGTTTCCTTATCTTTCTCATAATCCCTCCCTTCATACAACTCAGACTCTATTTTACCCAACCTCAAAAAAATCTTCCTAAACAGTCTTCTGCCCCTAGTCTTGCGGGGCAGTCGTGGTACAATCTCATTGCGCAACCTCTCTGCATACCCAGTCTTTGAAGTAAAAAAATCCCCCGTTAAAACTACAATATCTCCTCCCTGTTTATTCACTAAATCTACTATCCTCTTCAGTCTCCCTCCTGTCATCCACTCGTTGATATGTATATCACTTATCTGCACTATTTTCCACCCCTCAAATTCCTCCCCCAACCCCTTTAATTTCAAATCAATGTGTTTTACTTCCACCCACCCTGGTTCAATTTCATAGCTATAATATATAACTCCTAGTGATGTGACAAAAAACAATATCAGCAACCAGACTATTGTGCTGCAAATCCTTAATGCCCCTCTGCGTAAAACCTTAAACATCTCGTGCTCTTTGAAATAGCTTACCCCACCATCCAAGGGACTTTTGCCATACTCTCCCTAATTATTCCTTGGTGTTATTATAATTATTCTGCTAAATTATTGGAACATGTTTTACGATTTACCTGCTCATGATATAATTATAAAACAAGAAAAAATCGCTTATAATCTAAAATTTTTAATCCATGACCCCGGGTGGTGTAGAAATAAAACCTCTAACGGAAAAGGAATTATCACAAGCACTGGAATTAGACGATATTTGTTTCGGAGGGCTTTGGAGTCTTGAAGGCTACAGAAGAGAAATAGAAAGCCCCAACAGTTGTCTGTTAACAGTTAGCCTCAATCTAGGAGGAACTAAAAAAGTAATTGGTTTGGGCTGTTTTTGGGCAGTTTTAGAAGAAGCCCACATCACAATTCTCGCCATCCACCCAGATTACCAAGGCAGAGGATTGGGGAGTTTACTTCTAAAAAATCTCCTAGAAGAAGCCTACAACAGAGGACTAGAAAGAGCAACTTTGGAAGTAGCACAAAGCAACAAAAAAGCCATTAACCTCTACAAAAAATTTGGATTTAAAGAAGCCGGTAGACGCAAAAAATACTACCAAAAAACAGGCGAAGACGCCCTTATACTCTGGAAATATCTACCATGAACCCTCCCACATCAACAAAAATTAATTTCTATAACCCCACCTCCCCAGTAAGATGAAAACATATGCTTCCGTAAGTTCCCATAAAAAGAGGCTATGGATATCGATTTGAAACTAATAGGACTACACCACTTTATGTGGTGCATAAAACTAAACCAATACGTAAATGGTAACACGGAAACACCACCAGCCCCCTCCCACACCCAGTGTGAGTTGGGCAAATGGATATACTCCGAGGGCCAGTCTAAGTATGGTACAATGCCCGAATTTGTGAGTCTAGAACGAGAACATCAGCAATTACATAAGGTAGCACAAGAAATCATCTTTTTAAGAAGTGGGGGAAATATACCAGAAGCTAAAAAACTACTCCATAAACTGGAAGAAAAAAGCAATGTAGTGGTGAGTCTGATCAAGCAACTGGATAGCAAAATCAATCAAAAATGACTAGATTATCCCGGTGTATTACCGTCTGGGGGGCCTGATAACCTAAGATACGCCCAATATGAGCTGATTTCTTACCCTTAATCTGCAGCAACTCGTGATGACTATAATTGCTAATCCCCTTGCCAATTATCCTCCCCTCAGAGTCAACCAAATCCACCGCCTCGGAAGAGTTGAATTTACCCTCCACCGCTACTACCCCCGCCGGCAAAAGAGACTTCCCCTGTCGACAAATGGCTTCCACCGCCCCTTCGTCTATGTATATCCTCCCCATGGAAATCAAACCGTTGGCAATCCACCGCTTACGCGCATTCTCCGTCTTAGGCAAGGCAGTAAACCGAGTGCCAATCTCCTCCCCCTGTAAAATTCTAACAATATTTTCCGGATTCTTACCATGGGTTATTACCGTTGTAACACCCGCACTCGCCGCTATTTTCACCGCTTTGAGTTTGGTTTTCATCCCCCCTGTGCCCCAACCGGTGCCACTATCCCCCGCCTCTATTTCTAGCTCATCCACCTGCTCAATGTCCACCACGTCAATGGGTTTGGCCCATGGCACTAACCGTGGATCTGCCGAATATAATCCATCTATGTCCGTCAATAAAAACAACCAATCCGCCTCCACCAGACTGGCCACCAGTGCCGAAAGAGTGTCGTTATCCCCAAACTTCAATTCGTCTGTCGCGGTTGTATCATTCTCGTTTACTATCGGTATCACCCCCATTTCCAATAGGGTATTGAGGGTATTAAAGGCGTTTACGTAAGAGTTACGGTCGACAAAATCCCGGCGGGTAAGCAAAATCTGGGCAATGGACTGTCCTAGTTGGCTAAACAAGTCATCATACACCCTGATTAGTCTACCCTGTCCTACCGCCGCAATGGCCTGTTTTAAGTGTAGATTACGAGGGCGCTCCCTTATGCCTAGTCTAGCACAACCTATCCCTACTGCACCAGAGGATACCAGTATCACCCTATTGCCTTCCCTCCTCAAATAAGTCAATGTCTCCACCAGGGATGCTATGGTGGAAAGGGCTAGGTTTCCCGTTTTACTATCTGTTAACGTTGAAGTCCCAATTTTCACAACAATAGTCTGCCCCATAAGTCTACATCCCTTTTAGGATTTCTCTCCAGCAATCCCCCTTCTCTTGGAAAAGGATCAAATTCCGTTACAATTGAGAGTTGTTAAAAATTGTATATGATTAAGTTACTATGGAAATTGGACAAAAGGTTAGAATTTGTCGTCTCAGGGAAAAAGTCCCAGCTGACATCATAAAAAAGGCCCAACAAGGACAAATAGGCGTCATCAAATCCTTTAAAATGACAGACGGCAGTGGAATCGGCGTCTTTGTGGAATTTCCCGACTCCACCACTAGTTGGTTTTTTGAAGACGAAGTGGAAGTAGTAGAATAACAAGCCTTATCATGATTATACACCCCCGGCCCCCTGCCGGTGAGGGTGTATCTATACCTGTCCCATTACTCCCCTTGAACTATTATGACTTTTATCCTCACCTTCTTAGGTAAGGGCGGTGTCGGCTGCACCACCCTCGCCACTGCCGCCGCCCGTAAGTATGCCTCTGCCGGTAAAAAAGTCTTATTGGTAACCCGCGATTCAGTGGGAGTAGATGCTTGGGGGAATATTACCCCCCTCGGCAACAACCTCGACGCCATCCAACTGCAAACCAGTCAACTGCTAGAGACAATTTGGGAAAAACTTAAACAATTAGAAGCCCAATACCTCCGCTCTCCCCTATTAAAACACATCTATGGCCAGGAATTGTCTATTATCCCCGGCATGGATGACGCCCTTGCCCTATACTTCTTACGAGAACAATACCAATCCGGTAACTATGATATTATCATCTACGATGGTCACAGCAGCCTCAATACCCTTAGAATGTTTGGCCTCCCCGATACCCTCAGTTGGTATCTCCGCCGTTTCCAAAATCTGTTAGAAAACTCTGACATTGTAAAGGCCTTATCCCCCTTTGTTCAACCCGTCAGTAGTGCCATCCTCAATGTCACCCTTACTCCCGAAAATATCACTCCTCAACCCGTCCAAGATTTCAGTCATATCCTAGAAGAAGGAAAACAGGCTATTGCTGATTCTACCCGTGTTTGTGCCTTCCTTGTCACCGACGCCAGTGTTAATGCCATTGCCGCCGCTAAGTATTGCTGGGGTGGCGCGCAACAGGTTAACCTCAGTGTCGGCGGTGTTTTATTGAATGAAGGGGAAAAAGAATCCTCTAGTCTCGTCGCCAAGATAGCCGGTTTTGTAGCTGGTAACTATGACCGTGATAATACACTAGAACAACTCCGCAATGAGTTTAAACCCCTGCCAGTCTGTCTTATTAGGCGCAACAGGGAAACTATTATTGAAGACTTGCCTGACTTCCAAATCCTTGCAGCCGACGCGCCAAAACCCCTTACTATTAATCCTGTTCAACGGGAAATTAGAGTCTTTTTGCCAGGATTCAGTAAAAAAGAGGTGAAACTTAGTCAGTCCGGCCCTGAAATTACTATATCAGCCGGTGACCAACGACGCAATATCTTTTTGCCCCCTCCTCTCAAAGGCCAACCCGTTAAAAGTGCCAAATTCCAGGACAATTATCTCATAATTACCCTCTAGAAATATCCCTTCTAATCCCCCTCTCCCTTATCCTCTGATACAGGGAAAAATACGATACTTCCGAATCCCCAGGAGTGGGGATTTTTTTCTGTTTTCTTTTCTTCTCATTCTTCCTCCTTCCCCCTCTATTCCCTTTCCATAGTTTTCTCCTACAATGCCAATCTTTTCTGTCCCCAAAAGCCGTTATTAATGGCTTTGCCTTTGTCTGATTTTATATGTTTTTACAGGATATTTTTCTCTTACCTTACCTCTGGTATAGCACTACTTATAATCCAGTCGATATCTTGCTTTTTTGACAATAAAATTCCCCCCCCAACTTTCCTTCCCCCTCCGGGTGAGTTAAGTTATATTGACCATTATTGGCACCCATTTTACCATGACTATTGCATCAATATCACTAACTGTTTTGTCGCCCACGCCCTAGCCCTAAGACATTGTCTCGAAAAGTTATTTCTAACTGTCGCACTAATTATAGCCATTCTGTCCTAATTAATATTAATACCACTAGCACTCCCTACCAATGGCTTGCATTTCGTGCCCTAATTTGTTTTCTTTTCCACCGAATAATTCTAGAGGGGTTCTTTTATTCCCCTTTTTATCTCTTTTCTTTTCCCCAGAAAGGGCAACATTCTACGTCACTTTCTCTACTTTTCTCTTTTCCACCATCACAATTATATACTGTTTGGTTACTAGCCTGGCTCAATAGAAAATGATGCCATCTCGGGGTACAATAGCCAGTACAATGAGTCATCCCGGCTATTATTCAAAAAGTTAATTGTACGAGTTTATGACCACCATCTTTCCCTCTGTTTGGCTACAAATACGTCATACAATCTGAATTTTTTCTCTTGAGCATTTATAACTGATTACTAAAAACAATAACCATTCATTTATGGCTATTATCCTAGAATATATTTAGTTGGTTACTTTAGTACTTTTTCGCTCCTCCTTTCCCCCAAAATTCAGATACAATTACTATATTAACACAAACTAATAGTCTACTGAACAACTATAACATAAAAACTGGCCCAGCTGTCCCTTCGAGTTTGTTGGTGGCCTACTTATTTGTCATACCAGACAGAATAAGACTAAAAAGACAGGGTGTTGGCATCTTCATATGGTTGAGTATTCTAACCGTGTTTTATACTGCCGTTTTTAACTACACAAAACCCCCCAGCAATGGCACAGTTAAATGCCTACAATTGACCCAATTCCATCAAAACAAAAAGCCCTCGCAGTATTTGTATTACTATTTTTTGTATTGCTATTTTCACGAAGATTTATTGTCGTCTAAATCAACACCCCTTTGCCAATATTCTAATACAACACACATCCCCAAACTGGTTGCCCTAGTCGCCAATTACGGTGCCTGGGTTTAACCCCACTCACTGTATAACCCTCAGCTAAAAATAACTCTCTTCAGCCACTAAGACAGCAAACTCAAGGGAAAAAATATCAATTCCCCCTCCATGTGGATTGTGCCTTCCTAGGGGAGATGGCTAACCTTCACCCCAACAAAGACATCCCCCCATAAAGTTGTCTACCTATGGGGAAGAAGAATTAGTATTCACTTGTTGTTGTCGTTGTCTTTCCAGAATCAACCTTTGTTGTTGTCTCTTGAAATCCTCCGCAGCCTTGCTAATACCATTAGCACTATCTTCCACAAATTCCGACATTCCTCGCAGATTGCCAAAATTAGCATTGTGAATAATATCCAGAGGGTTAATCCCCTCACCACTGAGAGGATTCATTTCATTCCTCTGAAAAGGCTGATTCAGTTGTCTCTGATAAACAGTTTGGGCATTTGCGGGAAGAATCAGTAGTCCAGAAATAACCAAACCTATACCAGTTGCCACCTTCCTCATTATAACACCTCCAGTAGTTCAACAACAGCCCTTCCACCACTTAAGAGACAGCAAAGGGGGGTGGGAAGGTTTCCCCCACTCCAATCCCCTACTTCTAGGCTAAACGACGATTCAGTAAAGGTCTAATTGCTAGTAAGACTACCACATCTAGCAGCAGAAGAATGACAAAAACCTGAGTTAAGGTAAGACTTCCCCAGGCCGTAGTCATTACCTGACTTGCAAAACTCCAGTCCTCATGTTGGTAAATATAACGTATTGGCTCAATGGCGATGGTTAGGGGATTAACACTGGCAACTATTTGTAACCAACCCGCCATAAATGATAACGGCGCCAAGGCCGTGCTGGCGAAGAATAAGGGCAAATTAATCACAAATATAACAGCCAGCAACTCAATATGCCCAGGCAAGGCAAAGACTAAACCCAAACTCAACCCTGTTATCCCCATAACTATCAGGAAAATTATCAGCCCAATTACAACTATTCCTGTAATATCTGGTATTCCTGCTCCCAAAAGGGCACTTGCCACCATAATCACTGCCGTTTGAATGAAACTGTAAGTGACAATGTAGATTACCGAAGCTGCTACGATGGAAAAACGAGAAACCAGGGGCGCCACCAACAAACGATTCAAAAAGCCAAACTCCCTATCAAACATCACCGGCAAACCCCCATTTAAGGCACTGGAAAATGCGGTAAACACAATTATTCCCGGCGCCAGAAACTGGGCATAACTCCCCTTTTCGCCAAACAACTCCGCCGGCGCCCTTTCAAACAACGCTCCAAACAAAATCAACCAAATAAACGGTTGTATTATCCCTGCCATCAAGGTTGAGGGCCTTCTCTGTAATTGTATAAATAGCCTCCTGGTCAATGCCATCGTCTCCTGCCACCATTTTTCCATCTCTCTATTACTCTTTGTTAATTCTGTAATCCTCAACTTTTCTGCTATGGTCATATCTTCCTCCTCATTAGTACTATTCCCATTATATTTTCCCCCTTTCCGGTTTTCCCCTACCCCTTGACAGAGGGGGGGTGTTTGTGATAAAATAGGGTTGTTGGCGGTAGGCGAAGGTACTACCAAGGCGTCGGTGATGTGCATTTTTTTAATAAAAAAAATTCGCAACTATTTAGATGGAGGATAGAAGGAAAGGAAGTGTGGGGGGTACCAGGAGGAGAAGGGCAAGGCGATGGGCGTAAAGGGGAAGAAAAAAGAAGAAGAGAAGTGAGGAGAAGATAAGATTAGGATGGGAGAAAAAAGGAGAAAAGATATGAAAAAAGAAAACAAAATAGCGCTGATAGGGACATACCCACCAAGAGCATGTGGAATAGCAACCTTTACGGCGGACCTAAGACAGGCATTAAGGAAAAACAATCAAAAGTCGATGGTAATAGCAATAACCAATGAGGCAGACTCCCTGGACTACCCGGAAGAGGTAGTATTTGAAATAAAGCAAAATAGGATAGACGACTACAGGCTAGCAGCAGAATATATAAACTTTTCAGGGGTGGACCTAGTGTGCGTCCAACACGAATTTGGCATATTCGGCGGAAATTATGGGCGCTACGTGACAGAATTACTTCTAAACCTTCAAAAACCAGTAGTTACAACCCTGCATACTGTATTACAAGAGCCGACACCAGCACTGCGAGAAACCCTACTAAGAATAGCAGATGCGTCAGAATACCTGGTAGTACTCAGCAAAAAAGCCATTGCCATCCTAAAAGAGGTATACGGCATTCCAGAAGGTAAAATCGCCATGATCCACCATGGAGTGCCGGATACAGCCTTTATAGATCCCAACTTCTACAAGGACAAATTTAAAGTAGAAGGCCGTTTCGTCATCCTCACCTTCGGTTTGATTAGCAGAAACAAAGGCATAGAATTCATGTTAGAGGCCCTACCCCCCGTGGTCAAGGCTCACCCAGAAGTAGTATATATCATCCTTGGAGCCACGCACCCTGAAGTCAAAAGAAGAGAGGGGGAAGAATACCGTGTATGGCTTAAACGACGCGTGCGAGAATTGAATCTGGAAAACAATGTCCTCTTCTTCGACAGATATGTAGACTTTGAACAACTCTGCGAATTCATAGGCGCCGCCGACATATATGTGACTCCCTATAGGTCAAAAGAACAAATAGTCAGTGGCACACTGGCATACGCCATTGGCATGGGTAAGGCTATCGTCTCCACTCCCTACTTCTACGCAGAAGAAATGCTGGCCGACGGCAGGGGTAGACTAGTCAACTTCCAAGATGTAGAAGCCCTTTCCAATACCCTCCTCGAACTGATAGAAGATGAAGCGGGCCGTCACAGAATGCGTAAGCTGGCCTACCAATTCGGCCGTCAGATGGTGTGGCAAAATGTAGGTAAATCCTATGCCCTCCTCTTTGACAAGATTATCTCCGGACAGAAAAAGACCATCGCCTTGTTGCAAACTAGAGGCAAGACCGTCTTTGTGGGGGAAATGGCTGAAGCTCGTCTGGAACACATCATCCACCTCACCGATGACACGGGCATATTTCAACATGCCATCTACAGTGTTCCCGATAGACGACACGGCTACTGCACCGACGATGTAGCCCGCGCTCTTGTAGCTGTTTTGAACTACTATCAGCAATATAAAGAGCCCCGCGCCCTCGACTTGGCCAGATGCTATCTTAGTTTTATCCACTATGCCCAGATGCCCGATGGCAGATTCCACAATTTTATGAACTATTCCAGGCAGTTTATTGACCAATGTGGCAGTGAAGACACCATTGGGCGTGCCTTGTGGGGTTTAGGCGTTACAGTCTCCACCTCCCCCGACGACAAGATGCAGATGCTGGCAAAAAACATCTTTGAGCGCACCATCGAAACCCTTTCCCTCCAATACCCCCGTGCCATAGCCTATGCCATTTGTGGCCTGTCTAGCTTTTTGGAAAGATACGAAGGGGCCGTAGCCGTCCGTCGTCTTCTCACAGAAATGGCCGAACAATTAGCCTCCCTCTACCACTCCAGCTGCAGTGAAGACTGGCTATGGTTTGGCGATGAACTCACCTACGCCAATGCTAAACTCCCTCAGGCTATGCTTTTAGCTTATCAGGTCACTGGCGAACAATCATACAAGAAAATAGGACTCCAATCCCTCGACTTTCTGTTAGAACAAACCTATCGCAACGGCTACTTTGACTTCATTGGCAATCAAGGCTGGTATATCCGTGGTCAACAACGAGCCATTTTTGGACAGCAACCCATCGAGGCCGGCTATACCATTGAAACCTGTTGTCTTGCTTATGAAATTACCGGAAACCCCTTCTACCTAGACATGGCCAGAGCCGCAGTAGAATGGTTTTTGGGCAGAAATCGGCTAGGGGTAAGGCTATATGACTTCACCACCGGCGCTTGTTGTGACGGCATTGACCCTCAAGGCGTTAACATGAATCAAGGAGCGGAATCCACCATCTGTTGTCTGTTAGGGCTTCTAGCCGCCTCCCGTCAAAGGGAAAGACAAACAGACTCCACTCCCACTCCCACCACCACTGCTACCACCAGCGTCGCCTCCTAATCTCCACTTCTACTACCAAACCCCCTTTTCCCCTCCTGATACTCCCTTTTTATCCTTATCATTTTTCCCCTCAGATTCTCCTCTTCCAACTCCTCCTGAAACACACTGGGTATACAATTGCCACTATAGGGTTGAATCCTCATAGCCAGTCTTCTTGCTATTTTTTTTCGGGATTCTCCTTCCCCCCCGTCTGTTAGAAAAAACCCAAAGGGATTTCTGACGCCAAAATTATTTAACCTCCTTACCCACTCCGGCGTCATCACCCTTACCCACTCCGAAGTCAGTCTATCCCTATAAGTTTCAAATTCTTGGAAATTGATTATACTCACCTCCACCCCATAACCATTCACCAACAGTCTAGCCGCGCCACATAATGGAATATAAGGGTTTTTTGGTGTAAACCCCTCCCATTTGTGAGCATACCCCCTCCTGCTTTTGAAGATACTATTTAAAATCCCTAGGGCAACTTCCTCTCCCCCCGCAAATTTCAACAACTCATACCAGTCTACCCCTATATGCACCACCTCTAAACCCACTATCTTATTCAAAACCCACCATCTTTCCCCCCAATTTTCACACCAAGTCAACAACTCCTTGTCATGTATCCGTGGCGACTCCCTGCCAATCACTACTAAATAATCCCCCAACGATATTATAGTCTCCCTCAACAGACTCTCACTTGGCCTTATCCTTTTCCTTTTTGCCTCCCCATCGTTTAAAGTGGGATTGTACTTAGCAATCGCCTTCCTCTCCCACTCATCTAAATCTCCCTCTCCCACCAACTGGTAGTAAATAATAAACTCCTTCTTCTTCTGAGTCATTAGTTGATATATCCGGTGATGGCTTTTCCCCTGCCAACGTTTCTTCAGATTTTTCGCCTTGCCGATATACCATACAACTTTCTTTCCATCCACCACATAGTATATCCCCGGCCATGGGGGCAGCAAATCCCTCTCTTTCAACTCCACCCTTGGCAGCCCCAATATTTCCCCATCCGCATACATTTTTACCCTTTCCTCAAACTTATCAACAACTACATTTATATCTTAGGCTCTTTTAGCCTTGACAAGAGAAGGGGGAGGGGGCTAGGATAGAGAGAGTAAAAGAGTGGGGCAATGTAGGGTAAATTGCTCAAACAGCTGTGCTGCAAATAATTTAAATAAGAAAGGATATCAACAAAGGGGAAGAAAAAAAGCAAAAGGAAGCACATAAAGAGGAGCTAGTAAACGTAAAATAAAAAGGACCTATGATGATAAGCTAGGGGCATATAGAAATAGGCTCCCCAAGGAGAAAGGGAAAGGATATGGAAGAGAAGAGTTACAAAGACACAGTAAATCTGCCGAAAACAAAGTTTGAAATGCGGGCAAATGCGGCAAAGAGAGAACCAGAAATCCAAAAGTTTTGGCGGGAAAACAGAATATATGAAGAATTAGCAGCAAAAAACCCAAAAGAAGTATTCGTGTTGCATGATGGCCCCCCCTATGCCAATGGCAGCCTCCACATGGGACATGCCCTCAACAAAATCCTCAAAGATATTATCAACAAGTACAAGATCTTACAAGGATATAAAGTTCGTTATGTGCCAGGATGGGACTGTCACGGACTGCCCATAGAACTAAAAGTACTACAGGGGATGTCAGGGAAAGAAAGAGAAAGTCTAACACCCCTGGAACTGAGGAGAAAAGCAAAGGAATTCGCCCTTAAAACCCAAAAAGAACAGTCAGAAGGATTCCAACGTTATGGAGTCTGGGGCGACTGGGATAATCCCTACTTGACCCTACAACCAGAATATGAAGCAGCACAAATAGAAGTATTCGGACAAATGGCTCTCAAGGGCTATATATACAGAGGCCTAAAACCCGTACACTGGAGTCCAAGTTCCCAAACAGCCCTCGCTGAAGCCGAATTGGAATACCCCGAAGGACATGTCTCTCGAAGCATCTATGCCACCTTCCCCCTTCTCAGGCTAAATGATAAACTTTCTCATCTATCCCCCTTCATGCCAGACTTGGCAGTGGCCATCTGGACAACCACACCCTGGACAATCCCAGGAAATCTAGCGGTGGCAGTCAATGGCGATTTGACCTATGCCGTGGTGGAAGTAGAGGGCAACTGGCAAGGGGCAAAATACCTTATCGTCGCCCTAGACCTAGTGCAAAAACTTAGAGATACCCTCGGACTACAATTAACCGTTAAAACCACCGTCAAAGGGGCAGACCTGGAATACTGTTTTTACCGTCACCCCCTCTTTGACCGGGAAAGTCCTGTAGTTATTGGCGGTGACTATATTACTACAGAATCAGGGACAGGGCTGGTACACACAGCACCAGGCCATGGCCTTGAGGACTTCATGACGGGCCAGAAGTACAATTTGCCCGTCCTATCCCCAGTAGATGAAAAGGGCTATTTTACCGAGGAAGCCGGAGAATTTGCAGGTCTGAACGTCCTAAAAGACGCTAATGGCGCCATTATCGCCGCCTTGGCCGCCAAAAACTGTCTTTTGAAGGAAGAAGACTATGTCCACAAATACCCCTATGACTGGCGTACCAAAAAACCTACCATCTTCCGCGCCACTGAACAATGGTTTGCCTCTATAGACGGTTTCCGAGAAGCAGCCCTAAAAGCCATCAAAACCGTCACCTGGATTCCTCCCCAAGGAGAAAACCGCATTACCCCCATGGTAAGTGAACGAGGTGACTGGTGTATTTCCCGTCAGAGAAGTTGGGGAGTGCCTATCCCTGTATTCTACGACGAGGAAACCAATGAACCCCTTTTAAATGAAGAAACCATTAACCATGTCCGGGACATTATAAGACAAAAAGGCTCCGATGCCTGGTGGGAATTGTCAGTGGAAGAATTGTTGCCGGAAAAATACCGCAAAAACGGCAGAAAATACCGCAAAGGCACCGATACCATGGATGTTTGGTTCGATTCCGGTACCTCCTGGGCGGCAGTAGTCAAACAACGACCAGAATTGAAATACCCCGCAGACATGTATTTAGAGGGATCTGACCAACACCGCGGCTGGTTTCAGTCTAGTCTTCTCACCAGTGTAGCAGTTAACGGCATTGCCCCCTACAAAACCGTTATAACCCATGGTTTTGTCCTGGATGAAAAGGGCAATAAAATGAGCAAATCCCTCGGCAATGTGGTAGATCCTAATGTTATCATTAACGGCGGCAAAAACCAAAAAGAACAACCTCCCTATGGGGCAGACGTTTTACGCCTCTGGGTTTCCTCCGCCGACTACTCCACCGATGTCCGCATTGGCGATAACATCATCAAACAACTAGCCGATGTCTACCGCAAGATTCGTAACACCGCCCGCTTTCTCCTCGGCAACCTCCACGATTTTGAACCAGAAAAACACTCCGTACCCTACGAAGAATTACCTCAGCTCGACCAATACATTCTCCACGAAACCTATAAAGTTTTTAGCGAAATCACCGATGCTTTTGAAAACTACCAGTTCTTTAAATTCTTCCAAAAAATACAGAATTACTGTGTAGTAGACCTCTCTAACTTCTACCTAGATATAGCCAAAGACCGTCTTTACATCTCCCACGCCAACTCAAAACGCCGTCGTAGCTGTCAGACAGTAATGGCCATTATCCTAGAAAACCTCACTAAGGCCATTGCTCCTGTATTATGTCACATGGCAGAAGATATATGGCAAAATCTCCCCTACCCCAAATCCCATCTATCCGTATTTCAGGCCGGTTGGGTCAAATTAGAACCTAAATGGGTGTTAAGCCCCGTTGAGGAGGCAAAATGGACCGATTTACGCAAAATCCGCACAGGGGTGAACAAGGTATTAGAAGAAGCCAGAAATGGCAAACTAATAGGGGCATCTCTAGAAGCCAAAATATTGATACATGACACCACCGGCAACTGGCTGGAAACCCTCCATAGCCTCAACCCCGTCGAAGAGGTAAATGAGGGCAATAGGGTAGACGAATTACGTTATCTTCTACTTGTATCCCAGGTAGAATTAGTCACAGAACAATCCTCCCTACAAGCCAGTGAATACAAGGGCGAAATACCCCTCACTGATACCCTTTTGAAAGTGGCGGTAGTCAAGGCTGATGGGCAAAAATGCCATCGTTGTTGGAACTATTCCACCACTGTGGGCAGTTTTGAGGATGAGCCCCTAATTTGCGCCCGTTGTAAAAACGCCCTAGCTGGCAAATTCTAGCCAATTCATTCATGTCAGGTAATTGGGGGGAATTGTCCGCACCCCCCGTTGAGGATAACCTAGAAATAAGAGATAATTGAAAAACCCCCATTGATGGTGGAAAGACATGTCTGAAAGGATGCAATGGGTAAATGCCCTCTCTACTAAACCCTCCCTCGAAGAAGCAGTGGCGGAAGTGGTAGAAATAATCAAAACCCAGCTAACCTCCACCCCAGACTTAGGTATAATCTTTGCCTCTGTCACCTATGCCAATGACTACTCCCGCCTCATGCCACTGTTGCAGAAACAATTACCCATTCCCTGTGTAATCGGTTGTGGCGCCGTCGGCGTCATCGGCATGAAAAACGCCAATCAACCAGTGGAGATGGAGGGGAAATGCGGTTTAAGTCTGACAGTAGCAACTTTGAGCGGGGCAAAGGTAACTCCATTCCACATCCTCTCTGAAAATCTCCCCGATTTAGACAGTCCCCCCTCCGCCTGGTATGATTTGATAGGGGTAGACGCCCAAGAAAAACCCAATTTCATCCTCCTGGCAGAGTCCTTTTTTGCCAGTAGAATCAACGAATTGTTAGAAGGACTAGATTACGCCTATCCCAAAACAGTGAAAATCGGAGGCCTAGCCAGCACCAGTGCCCTATTCTATTATGACGGCGGTAATTCCAAACGGCAACTCCTCACCAGGGGCGCCATCGGCGTGGCCATATCAGGGGTGGCAGTGGACGCCATTGTTGCCCAGGGTTGTCGCCCCGTAGGCCAGATTTATCAGGTCACCAAAGCCGAAAAAAATATTATCCTAGAAATGTCTGACAGCAGTGGCAATAGCGACACCGCCCTAAACTGTTTACGCCGCCTCATCGCCACCCTTTCCCCAACAGAACAAAAATTGGCAACACATTCCCTTTTCATCGGTATTGCTAAGGACGAATTCCAATTAGAATTAGGAGCAGGCGACTTTCTTATCCGTAACCTCATTGGAGTAGAACCCAAATACGGAGCCCTTGCCCTAGGAAATAGAATTAGGCCAGGACAGAGAGTACAATTTCACCTTAGAGACGCCAAAGCCTCAGCTGACGAACTGGAAACACTACTGGTCAACTACAGCTACCGTCAATCCTCCCACCCCTTGGGCGCACTCATGTTTTCCTGTTTGGGGCGTGGCGAAGGCTTATATAAACAACCCAACTTCGATTCCCAGTTATTTTCCGACTATTTCCCCGGCATCCCCCTAGGCGGCTTTTTCTGTAATGGTGAGATTGGCCCCCTCGGCAGTAGTACTTTTTTGCACGGATACACCTCAGTCTTCGGCATCTTTTACCCCACACAATAACACCCCCCTAGGCTGCCGAAGGGAAGAGGCATTATGCCTTTTCCAGCCACTCATAGATTTTGTTTAATTGTTCGATATTCACCAGGCCATATTGCCACAATACTACCGGCATCAGGCCCAAATTTTCTTCCACCGTCTTTTGTGCCATGGCAATGGAGTCCTGAGATAGATTTATTTCCTCTTGAAGGAATTGGATGAAACGCTGATAGGTCTTGCTAGGCATATCCTCTCCATGAACTTCAAAATAGTACAAGGTTTAAAAATCATAATCATAAGCACTCCTCTCCACCCGTTAATATTCTTAAATTTGTTTTAAATTTGTTTAACTTTTTCCCCCCATTCGGTGGCTTATTGTAGGAAAATTAGCCCTATTTTTCACTATTCTGTTAGAAAATTATCTTAGGGCAAAAAAAAAATTTATTTCCTAAAAAATTTCTAAAAAATCAACTGGCAAAAAAGGTTACCACCACCCGGTGGCGAGTGGACTACTATGGTTTGTCTACCCTTTTAGTTTTTGATTATGTATGTATTTTGTTGTACTAGATTTTAAGCTTTACCCCACCGACGCGGCTGGAGGATAGTCACCCAGACTCTGTTTCTTTAACAAACAGTATTGCTGAGTCAGTCACAGCCGTATGTATAGGGGTGATGGGAAAGGAGTGACCTTTTAGAACCCGGGGGGGGTATTATACATCATTATTTCCTATTTTGCCATTAATTTTCAGATTGTGCAGGGGAAGATAGCATTTTTATCGTCAATTTATCTCCCCGGCGGATATTCAACTGTTGTGCCCTACCCCCCGCCAATTCAATGACGTAGTCGACAGGGGTGTCAGAGTGATAAAGAGGACAAGGTTCTCTGTAGCACGGCGGTAAGGAGTGATATATCTGGACAACAGTGCCATCAGCCACAAAAATCATATCCAGAGGGATAAGGACATTTTTCATCCAAAAAGTCACAAGACTAGCCGGTTGAAAGGGAAATAGCATCCCCCGGTTAGGAGGAAGAAAGGGGCGAAACATCAATCCCAGTTGTTGTTGTTGGGGCGTTTTTGCCACCTCCAACTCGATTTGCTTCCCCCCCACCAGCAGCATTGCCTCCACCGGCAACTTTTGCGGCATCCCTGTTATCTCCTTCTCTTGTGCATTAAGCCGGTAAGAGACACCATACCCAGTTACCCCCACCATTAGAGTAAGAAAACAAAGGAATAAAGGTGGCACTTTCATGGTTATAAGAGAAAATGGTACTAATGAATATGGATTTTCTCAGACAGTATACCAGTATTATCAAGCAATAAAACCAATCAGACACTCAGCTTACAATGGCGAAAAAAAAGAAGACGTGGCCCATTGGTGCAATTTTACTAATTCTAATGAGTATAGCCGGTGCAACTGCTTTGACGCCAGAATTACTACGAATGTTTGAGCAAATAGTCGCCTCCCGCTATAGTGATAAAACCCAGTATACCCTCACCTCCTCCTCCAGAGTTTTACCCCTCGTTGACTTACCCCCCCAGCAGAGGAGAGAAAAACTCCTAGCCATTGCCAACGAAAAAAAAATCTCCCTCGACAGAAGTAGGGCAAGATACCTCCTGGCACTGGATATAATCAGAGGAGAATTAGACGGTGGCAAGGCCCTACCCCTTTTGCAAAATCTAGAAAAAGAATACCACATTCTCGCCCCCTATATCATTCTCCTACAAGGAAGAGCCCATGAATTAACCAACGATACAGAAAAGGCTATTAAAACCTGGGAAAAATTAATATCCCAATACCCCACAAATCCCATCCTCGCCGAAACCTATTACAAGTTAGGCAAATATCAACCCGAATACTGGGAAAAGGCTATTACAGAATTCCCCCAACACCCCCGCAGTCACCAAATAGCTAAGCAACTCTTAGAAACTAACCCCCAACGGAAGGAATTATATCTAGTACTGGCCAAATACCAAATTATCCCCGAAAATAAGAGTATAGTGGATAGACTGGTGCAAAATTTCGCCCCCCAACTGTCTACCGAAGACTGGGATGTCATTGGCAACTTCTACTGGCAGACAGGGAATTATCTCGCCGCCGCTACAGCCTATCAAAAAGCAGGCAAAACCCCAGAAAACCTATATCGCATTGCCCGTAGTTATCAGTTGGCAAACAGACAAAGAGAAGCAAAAACCGCCTATTTACAACTAGTTAAACAGTTTCCCTCCTCCCCTAACGCCGGCTTAGCCTACAGACGTCTTGCAAGCCTCACCAGTGGCGATGAAGCCCTTTCCTATCTTAACAAAGTAGATAAAAAATTCCCAGAAGAAATCCCCGCCGCCCTGAAACAAAAATTTACTATCCTCACCCGCCTTAAACGCTACTCCGATGCCACTGCCACAAGAGATAGACTCCTTAAAGAATTCCCTAACAGTGAAGAAGCCGCCCACTTTCGCTGGCAAATCGCCCAGGAATATGCCAACAAAGGAGATTATACCTCCGCCTGGCAGTGGGCAAGACAAATTAGTGTCTACAACCCTGACAGTATTTTAGCCCCCAGGGCCGCATTCTGGGTAGGCAAATGGGCAGAAAAACTGGGGCAGCAGCAGGAAGCCATCAAAGCATATGAATACGTCCTACAAAACTACCCCTATTCCTATTATGCCTGGCGTTCCGCAGTAAAACTGGGCAAAAAAGAAGCTGGTGACTTCCACAATCTCCGCTACCTCACCTTTAACCTTTCTTTCCCCTCCACTCGTCCCATTTTACCAGCCGGATCCCCCCAATTCAAGGAATTATTCCTGTTGGGAGAAGACTCTACCGCCATTGACTTATTCCAGGCGGAAATAGCCGACAAAAAGGAACTCAGTGTTTCTGAGCAATTTGTCCTGGGTGTCCTTAAACAAATTCAGGGTAAATACTTAGAGGGAATCAATGATATTTTAAATCTAAGAAACCGCACTAAGCCAGAAGACTATGAACAATGGCGGCTGTTGCGAGAAAGTCCAGAATATTGGTATGCCCTATTCCCCTTCCCCTATAAGGATATAATCCTAAAGTGGTCGGAGAAAAGAAAAATAAACCCCCTCCTGGTAATAGCCTTAATCCGTCAGGAATCCCGCTTCGAGAAGGATATTAAATCCCCCGCCGGCGCCATCGGCTTGATGCAAATAATGCCCGCCACCGCCCAGTGGATTGCACCGCAAATCAAACTACAACAATACTCCCTCACCCGCCCCGAAGACAATATTCAGATGGGCACATGGTATTTGGCCTATACCCATGATACCTTTAATAATAACTCCCTTTTAGCCATAGCCAGTTATAATGCTGGACCTGGTAATGTTAGTAATTGGATTAGTCGTTATTCCCTTGCCGACTTAGACGAATTCGTGGAAAACATCCCCTTCCCCGAAACCAAAAACTACGTAGAAACCGTCTTTGGCAACTACTGGAATTATTTTCGTCTCTTTCGTGCTACAAATTAGTAAAGACACGGGACCGGGCAGAATCGAACTGCCGGCACAGCGCTTAGGAGGCGCTTGCTCTATCCTACTGAGCTACGGCCCCAAAAGCAAGTTAAGTTTTGTAAACTAATAAATAGTTTATCGAATTTTTGGCGATTTTGCCATACTGTCTGGGTAAATCTGATAAAAGCATCATGAAACCTGCCGTCATCAGTCGTGTTATCCCCAACTCCATTGCCGCCGAAATTGGTTTTGAGGTGGGAGACAAGATTGTCAGTATTAATGGCGTTAAGCCAAGGGATTTGATTGACTACCAATTTTTATGTGCTGACGAATACTTGCAGTTAGAAGTCATAGACAGATGGGGTAACACTCACTTTATAGAGATAGAAAAAGACTATGATGAGGATTTGGGGCTAGAGTTTGAAACGGCGCTTTTTGATGGTTTAATTCAGTGTAATAATAAGTGTCCTTTTTGTTTTATTGACCAGCAGCCGCCTGGCAAAAGGAAAACACTCTATCTCAAGGATGATGATTATCGTCTTAGTTTTCTCTATGGTAGCTACTTGACTTTGACCAATTTGACCCCAAAAGAGTGGGAAAGAATTGAGAAAATGCGTCTTTCTCCTCTTTATGTATCTGTTCATGCTACAGAGCCTGATATAAGGATAAGATTGTTAAAAAATCCTCGGGCAGGAGAGATAAAAAAACAAATAGCCTGGTTCGAAGAAAGACGACTACAAATTCACGCCCAAGTCGTAGTTTGTCCTAATATTAATGACGGGCAACACTTAACCACTACTTTGTTAGATTTGTTTTCTTTCCACAAAGGAGAAATACCCGCAGTAATTAGTGTAGCAGTTGTGCCGGTGGGGTTGACCAAATTTCGGCCACCAGGAGATGAATTAATACCTGTTACCAGGGAAAAAGCAAGGGAAGTCATCCAGCAGGTGCAACAATTACAGATAGAATTTAAGAGAAAATGTGGTTCTAATTTTGCTTGGTTAGCTGATGAATGGTTTTTAATTGCCCAAGAAGAATTGCCCCCAGAATCCCATTATGAAGACTATCCGCAAATCGGCAATGGTGTTGGCTCAATTCGACTTTTCCTCAGGGAGTTTGAAACCATTGCTCGGAAAAGATTGCCCACAAAAATTCCTCAAAAGAAAGAGTTTTTTTGGGTTGTGGGCAATGCAGTAGAAAAGGCCTTCCAACCCCTGGTAGAAATGTTGAATCGAGTAGAAAATCTACAGGTAGAATTAGTGGCTTTGAATAGCATTTATTGGGGTCAAAAAATTACAGTCACAGGATTGCTTACCGGCGAGGATTTATTATTTCATCTGCAGAAGCGTCAGCCTCTAAAAGAGATTATTCTACCCGCAATTATGTTGAAACACGACGAGGATAAATTCCTGGATGACATGACACTAGGAGAATTACAATCTCGCCTGGGGGTTAAAATTCACCCTGTCAGAGACGTCAATCAGTTTTTTGACGTTTGTCTTGGCTGACAATCACTTTTACTTTTTCAGACTAGTCATGTTATTTGTCAGCAATTCCGCCTCGCCACTTGGCTTGGTTGATATTGTTTTTTGGCAATTTTGTCTTTTCTGGCGCCGGCTGTTTTTAAACAAGGAAAAAAACCCCCCACCCCTAGACACCCTCCACTAGACACTTTTAGACGTCTCCCAATACACACTACTTAAATTAATTCACTTTCCCAGTTGATATCCCCCTGCAACTGTTTCCATTTGCTTCTGGCTTTATATTATGTTTTTCCCCAGTCTAATTTCTCTCTCCTGCTATTTGTTATTGTCTACCATTACAAAAAGCTAAAAATCCCCCCCATTATTTTTTCAATTCTACCCCCTTATGATTGCAATGAGCCCTTCACCTACTAGTCTAAATGCCTTTGTCTGCCGTTTTATTTGTTTTATTCAGACAGGCAAAAAACCACCACCCCGCGGGCGTTTTTCACTGGAGACTTTTAGATACTCTTCATTAGCCCCATTGGACATTTTAACTAATTGAACTAATCAGTTTGCCGAGGTGGTAAATTTTGACAACTGTCTCTACCTTCTCCCCCTTACACTATTTTTTTTTTACCCCATTACTTCCCTTGTCTTGCCAGTGGTTGCAGGAAAACAAAAAGAAATCCCCCCTGAAAACTCCCTTTATCCATTTTTATGAGTAATAAGGCAAAAACACTAGTGGAAATAATAATCGGGTTTCGATACTTGTCTTAACTATCAGCAATAATACCCCGATATCCCTTTTGGGCGAGTTATATTGGTTAGTGGTTTTTTCCCTTGTCTGCCATTGGTAAAAAGGCAAAAAAACACCCCACACCTACCCCAACAACTATTCCAGTTAGGAGTTGGCATTTTAGTTTTACCATGTCTGTATCACCTGATAATTACTCTTGTTCAGGTTTCTTAAGGTTTATTATGGATTTAGTATGCCACTTCGAGGTGGGCATTGTGGTTTCCTGATGTCTCTGTTGGCTTATGGCTACTACCAGAGAGGCATTACAGTTACTTTCCCCTGTTGGAAATGAAAAGGCGAAAGACATCCCCTCTCCTCAGCCTTTCCTTGTCTGCTGTTAGTCTGATTATCATATTTGCCTTGCCAATATAATTCCTCTCGTCTTTTTAAATCTCTTTTAAACTTTTAAACTAGTAAGAAACACTCCCCATTCGGCAGACATTTTAATCGGCATGGCATCTAGTAGAAGTATGGATTAATTGTTTGACGTTGGTATCAATCACCAGTGAAAATGTTTTTTACTACTTATCCCATTCTCCCACACTGCCCGATTATACCTCTTGTCCTTGTCGGCTGTTGTCGGCTGTGGCAAGCCAACAAAAATTCTCACCTACCTGCTACACATCCTCTAATGGATACTTTTAGACATTTCGCCTATGCTTTCTCCAGGCTTTATGCTATTTTTTCGCCGGTTTGATTTCTCTTGCTTTTATGAAATTTTCCTAACCTCCTGACGACTATAATCTTTCCCAATTCCCTCACCAGACACCTGTCACTAAACAATTTTAGATATTCCCCAAGACAGTTTAATGGGTTTCCCAGTTGCTACCCTCAACAGCCACCCCATCCTCCTCAAGCTTTGCTAATACTGTTTTTTCCCTTCTTGCTGTTATTGTCTAACTTTACAAAAAAAGCAAAAAATCCACCCCCTATAAGTCTGCCAACCTGCTTTTTTTGAAAAATCTCACCAGTCTGATTATAATTTCCCCCATCTGCCTTTTTGGACAGATAAAAACACTGTCCTTTCTTTGTAGATATTTTAGTCAGTATCACAGTCAAGCCATCTTCTAACAACTGCCTCTATTTCCTTCAGGCATACTATATGTGGTTTCTATTTTCATGACTTCCCCCTGCAGCTAGACAGCCAGTAGACACTTTTTTTATACTCACATACTCTTATATACTCTAGCGGCTACTTTCCAGTGTCTCTATTGCTTTCAGGTATCAGTCTGACTTTTCCCTGCCTACTGTTACTGTCTGCCGTCACAAAAAGGCAAAAAACACACCCAACTCCTTGACAAACGCTATTAGGCAGACTAGAATGGGTCCCCATCTCCCCACCAGCCGTTGCAGACGAGTAAAAAGACATCACATCCTCCACCATTCGGCAGAAACTCTAGTCAGCATAGCAGGTGAGTGGTGGAGTATGAATCAGCCACTTGACGTCTGTTTCCACTGTCTGTTAGCTAGTCTTGACTGGGAGTATAACTTTCCTTGTCGGCTTTTGTCAGCCAAAATGTCCCTAATAACTGTTTCCAGTTTGAGGCTGATTATTCCATGGAAAATCGTATTGCTGGTAAAAATATTTCCCGCAACTGTTTCTCTATTTCGGGAATTTAACTTTCCCTACCACCCGTAGGTAGGAGAAGTGTCTTTAACAATAATTTCTGGTTTTGGATGATTAGACTATGTTTTTCACCAGTTTAACTGCCTTTGTCTGCCGTCGCCTCCTGGGGGGTGAAGGCTATATGGTGTCCGTGTAAGCCTATAGTAAAATTTTTCTAGCAACTTCTACATTTTTCTTGCCAGTTTGACTGCTTCTATCTCCATCTCGGGTGAGAATATTTCTTACAACCCCTTCTCTGTTTCCATAATTCAACTTCCCCTGCCAACCAATATCGGGATATCTCCTACAACTGTTTCTCTGTTTCGGGAATTTAACCCTCCTTGCCAGCAGTGGGAATCTATCTGACAACTGTTTCTCTAGGCTGGGTTTCTTTAGGCTGGTTAGACTACGTTTCGTATGTTTTCTTTAGTAGTTTAATCCTCTTTTCCAGTTTTCAGCTGTCGCCATTGCAGGAAAACAAAGGGAAATATCACCTACCCATCTACCATTTTAAACAAGTCAAAGCCCTCTCACACTTCCCAACAGGGATGTCTATTTCAACCATCGTGTATCGAATAGTGTCTTTTTTTTAGGCTAGTTGTCTTAGAAGTTAGTGATTTTATACCCCCTGCTAGCTATCTGTAAAAAGGCAAATTAGTTTCTTGATATAGCCTCTCTTGACAACTGCCACCCAACACCCCAGCTTGTTTTACCTAATTTTCACCAGGGATATCTCCTAAACATGCTTCTAGTTTTTCCAAGGTGATTAGACTATTCTCTTGGAGAATGTCTCTTGCCGGCAGTAACGGGAAAAACGGGAAAGCAAAAAACACACCCCCAATCAATATCCCTCTACCATTACTAGGAAGATTATATGCCAGTAAAATTTCGTCAGGCATCTGTGGGGATAAGCATATGTTAGAATAGTCACCCCAGTGTCTTACCAGGACAAATTCTCTTGCCAGGTGTTGTAGATTGTTGTAAATTGGAGTGGGAGTCATTTGTCTGATGTTCGTCTCAATCAGTAAAAATGTCGCCAATACCCCTATCCCCCATCCCCCAACTTTCTTACAACCGCTTCTAGTTTTCTCAGGCTGATTAGACTGTTTTTGACAAGTTTAATTCCCCTTACTGGCTGTCGTAAGAAGGCAAAAAACATTCTGACACCATCCAATTCTCCAGTAGGGGTGATAGCCTGATTTAACTGGGGGAGATTGTCATCCACTCCATCACTAACAACCCTAACAACCGCTGCAGTGGCAAAATAACTCAAAATGGCAAAACTTTCCATATCCACCACCATAGCCTGAGACTGTTGGAATAGTCTCTTTTTCTGGCTAGACTCCCACAGTAAAATATCACTAGTAATCCCCCCGACTGTAGAAGCATTTAGTCGTTTAACAAGATAGTTTTTTAGCATCCCATTACAGGGTTTAGTCAGTAACTTTCCTTTTTCCAAATAACAACAACTGTCATAAACCACTACATCTCCCACTGAGTATTCCTTAGACAAACTTCCCGCCAATCCCAGCAATATAACTGGTGTGTTTTTGTCTATATTTGATGTCTCCAAAAAGCGGTATACTGCCTGGATACCTATGGGTATAGGGATGATTCTGTCAGACAGACTCGTATCCCTCAAACCACGTTTTACCGTCTTATATTCTGCTCCATTACAAACTAGAATTATAAAGCTGTCTGTCACTAGCATTGAATAATCAAATGTGGAAATAAAAACAAGTATGCCGCTTTTCATTTATTATCACTTTCCTCATCTTGTCACCTCCCAATAACATCCTTCAGGCAACATAGACACAAACAGACAAAAAAACCCTCAAAACAAATCTTCAAATCTCAGAGGGCAATTGGGCATGGTAGTGGTGATAGACTAGAAACTGATAGAATTTAAGGCCAATCACAAACAATCCCAGTCTGGCAAGAGATAAATTCTTGTGTTTTCTGAGAGTTTCTCCCCAAATCCGACCATGACATTCTACATCTAAAATAGCCTTCCCCAGATTGTCAACGGCGGCGAGGGAAAAATTCTTTTGCCTATATATCATTTCACAGATTATAACTATTTGCCTTACCAAGGAAGCCTCATGGGAGTTGGATAAATCCAGACAGGTGTAGTCGATGAAGGAGGGGTTTAACAGTTGCCACTGATTTAGCCGGAAATCCAAATTATCCAAAGCAATTATCTGTTGTAAATGAGCATCCCTTAGTATAGAACAACAACGAGCATGGGTATAATAGTGGATAAACCGCAATTGTTTCTGTCTACTAACTGTGGCCTTGGCTATGGCAGCAGGGGTGTAGTAATCGGTTATTGCGGAGAGTGAGGTGAGAGTATTCAGCCATTGACTTATAACAGGGGGGTGTAAGGTAAACTTCAACCACCTGTCATTAGACAAAGTAGCCTCTATGTGGAATAGATTATAGTGTTGTTGGCAGAAAAGACAAATTTCCTGGAGGGAAGATAACGGCAAAAAATTACCCAGGGGGGTGTTATAGGTGAAAGAAGTTGTATCCCGGGATAAACAGAGAGAAAAATTAGAGGGAATGTTGGCAGAGGGGAAACACTGGTGAATCAAATCGTAAATAATCCCACTCAAACAGTAGCAGCAGAAGGAATTGGCAACAGTATTAGACATTTCTTGAAGGATACCAGCATTGGCGGCATCACATAGACTCATGATGGCGAGGCGTTGAGGAAGTTTTCGACTACATCAAGGTATTGATTTGGCGCCTCTAACATGGGAAAATGTCCAGTATTAGGTATTTCGTGATAGACAATATTCTTCTTGTTTAAAGCCACTGCCTTTTTGGCAAGAGAGGCGGGTATTATTCTGTCTTTTTCTCCAGAAATCATTAAAGTGGGGATAGAAATCTGGGCAAAACGACGAGGCATTATCTCCACATTTTTCTGATTAACAGAAGAAAAAATAGTGTTAATAGCAGCCTTCTCTTCTGCTAAGAGAAAGTCCTCAAGGAAGCATGAATACATGGGTTTTGGTATAGGCTTATGGAGGAATCTAGACATGAAAATTCTATCAGCAAAAGGGATTTTAAGAAGCCACTGCCCCCTGGATTTTATCACAGAAATACTGGCCCTGTAAAAGAGATTAAAAGTAAGAGGATTATAGGTATAAACACCATTGCAAACTAGAATGGCCTTTTGTACCCTTTCTGGGACAATAGTAAGAAATGTTAGGGCAATAGAAGCTCCCATGGAATGGGCATGAAGATAAACCTTGTCTAAATTAAATGCCTCCAATAGCAAATATAAATCCTCAGCATAATCCTCCAACTCGTAGCCAATAGCAACCCTGTTATTCTCCCTGGAGCGACCAAAACCCCTTAGATCGTATAGTAGACAGTCATAGTCGGGGGCTAATAATTCGGCAATGCTACGCCAGTAACGACAGGAACCTCCCCAACCGTGGAGAAAAACCATCACCGGCTTGGAGGGGAAAGAGTCAGAATAGCCAACCCACTCGTAATAATGATTAACCCCCCGCAGATTAACTAAACCCTTTTGGGATGAAAATGACATGACCCCTTTCACATCACCTTGTCTACCATCCAGCTTACCGTGTATGGAGGAGGAAAATGTTTAATAGAGCTGGGGGAAAAGGGGAGGAAAGGGGCTACAATAGAATTGGGTGAATCTATAAAAGGTTTTGTTGGGGGTAGGGAGAGTGAGAGAAAATATCCCACCCCTTTTTCGGGGGGTTTCTTAGACATTTTTGAGAATTTGCCTGATTAGATTGTCCTTTACCATCATTTGGCGGAAAAGCTCAATCAGATACTCTTGTGCTTCCTCTTTACTCAGTTTTTTCACTTGCTCCTTCAAAACCTGTAACTTAAACTGTTGTTCTAGGGTAAGATTCCCTGATAGTTCCATATGCTATACCTCCATTGAGCCCGTTATTTTTAAGCTAACACATGGATATTAAAACGTCAACTTTGTCAAGTCTTCTGTTCCCTATTTTACATTTTTTAATATTTATTTTACCAAATTTAACAAAAGGGCCAAAAAAAAAGAAACCACCAGGCGTATAATATGCCCCGGGGAGAAGACTGCCCTACTTACGGGCTCGTAGAGAGCGGGTGCGAAAACGATAATAATTTTCGTCTAAACCGTCTCCCTGATAGGCAAGCAGGGGGGGGATTTTTTGCGCCAAAGCCTTTGCCCTTTCTACGGCAGCGGGGTGTGTGCTAAGCCAACTGGGGAAATTATTTTTACCTCGCTGAGCCAACTTATTCATGAAATCAACCATAGCACCAGGGGCATAACCGGCAGCCTGTAGCATTTCCAAACCCAGGCTATCGGCTTCCATTTCGTCTTTGCGGCTATAGGGAAGACTTACGGCAAGAGTGACCCCCAATTGTACCAGTTTGGACTGTTCCAGACCAGCCGCTGTTAACAATCCTTGAGTAATTGCCTGTTGTTGTAGTTTTTTCTGTGAGTGGCGTGCTACTATATGTCCTATTTCATGAGCGATTACACTAGCCAATTGGGCCTCATTGTCTGCGGCAGCAATCAATCCCGTATTGAGGTAGACAAACCCCCCCATGGTGGCAAAGGCGTTGATTTGGGAGTCATCCACCACTTCAAAACTATAGGGCAGGTTTGGTCTTTTACTTACCTTTGCCAGTCGCCAACCTATTTCCCTCACATAGGCATTTAGTTCCGGCTCCTGGTATAATACTATCTTACCCTGGGATAATAGTCCTTCCCGGATGCGACTGCCTATTTCCACCTCTTGTTTCTCGCTGAGGTTGCTGATTTGGATAAACTGAATTCCCCTCAGTATTAACTCTCCCCAGGGTATTGCCCCACTTACTTGAAGGTTAGTGACGACAATACTGACGGCTATGGTGAGAGAGAGGAGACAGTAAAGTAGTCTTCTCCGACACTTTTTCCCCATGGGATTTCCCCCTAAATTTTGGCTTAGCCGACGGATTGTTGACAGTAAAAGTTCCTTTTTTTGCCTATTTTTTATTCATGTACTCATCTACAATCTGGTCTGACCTTTTGTTATTATATTTTGTATTCCTCAAACCCTCTAAATTCACAGAGCCTATCAGGACACTGTTGATGGTGGTTCTAGTATTATAACTCCACTGTTTGAGGGGAGAGGGCAAAAATTTATCCCCATAGGCTATGAAAATAAGGAAATAAACGGGGCCAAATTTCATCAAAGCCACACCTAGGGCCCGCATCAAACTCCCAAAGCCGTTTAAAAAGGATAAATTCAAACCTTGTCTCATCTCTTTTTCTCCCCAAAATCTCTGTCTAATAGGATAACAAAAATTTCTGTTAATTTTCTTAAAATATAATCCCAGCAGGCAGTATGACGAGGGCATAATACGGAGCTAGGAATTAGACTATAGTACTGGTAGTTAACCGCTCCCATTAGGGTATATAATTGTCTGTCAGGAGCGACTGTGGGATGATTTTGTTTTTATACTCTCTCCGCAAAGGTGATGCCTTTCCATGTCTAAACCCAGTGGGAGAAAAAATGTAATCCTGATTGCCGACGACGAGTCTACCAGTAGAAAATACCTCAGTAGGATTCTGAGAAAAGACGGCTATGAGGTGATAGAGGCGGAAAACGGCAAAGAATGCCTAGACTTATCCTCTCATGTAAAGGCGGACATGGTATTGTTGGACGCCCTGATGCCGGTGATGGATGGATTTGAGTGTTGTCGCAGTTTGAGACAATCCCCCTACTATCGAGACATCCCCATTCTAATGATAACAGGATTAGACGACTTTGAATCAGTAAATCAGGCCTATGAGGTAGGCGCCACCGATTTTCTTACTAAACCCATCAATCCCGCAGTACTATGTCGTCGTCTCCGCTATCTGTTAGAAGTGAAAAAGGCAGAAAAAGCCTTAAAAGAAAGTGAGGAAAAGTATCGTCTTTTAGTAGAAAATCTTAAGGAGGTAATATTCTACGCCGACAGAGAGGGGAATTTAACATTTCTCAATCCTGCCTGGGAAGAATTAACTAGTCTACCTCCAGAATCTTGTCTGGGTAAACCCCTTTTGATTTATATTTACCCCGAGGATCAAAAAATCTATAAAAACTATTGGAAATGCCTCCTTCAAGCCGAGGAAAACACCCCCCCAAAAAGATGCCAAGTGCGGTATGTAAAACCCAATGGCAATTTTGGCTGGATGCGCATTTCTGCCTCTCCTATTATCACTAACGGGGAAATTGTCGGTATTTCTGGGACAATTAATGACATCACTGACAGAAAAAGAATTGAACTATATCAGGCTGTTGAAAGGGATGTAATTAAAATCCTTGCCGAGGCGGAAACCCAGGAGGAAGGAATCGAAAAAATTTTGGAAAATCTGGCCGAAAATATAGGAGCAGAAATCGCTGATTATTGGGAATTAAAACCAGAGGCTAATCTAATATATCCGCAGAATCTCTGGCACATTAATGAGCCAGAAATATTAGAGGTGGTAAAAAAAAGAGAGGAAGAAGTAAAGCCAATCCCCTGGGAAAAATGGGATTTAAATTACGATGAAAGGGAACTAGATGAGCAAAAATTGTTGTGTTATCCCAACTGTAAGAAGATAAGACTGGTGTTTCTATTTACCGTTAAAAGTGGGGAAGAAAATATAGGATTAATGGCGTTTTACTCCCGCAGACCCATAGAATATGACTACGAACTGTTGAAGGACATAGCTAAACTTGGGAATCAAATTGGACAGTTTGTCAAAAGAAAACGGGCAGAAGAAGAACTAAAGGCTACTAATTTGTTATTACAATCGGAACTACAAATTGCCTCAGAGTATGTGTTGTCACTACTACCATCTCCGGAAAAACAGGGCATTAGGGTGGAACAAAAATTTATCCCCTGTGCTAAACTGGGGGGGGACATTTTCGACTATTATTGGTTGGACGAGGAAACATTTGTAGTTTACTTGTTAGATGTGGCAGGACATGGGATTCATTCCGCCTTGTTGTCCGTGTCCGTGTTAAACTTAGTACGAAACAACTCACTGTATAATACAGATCCCTATCTGCCCTGGACGATTTTAGAGGAATTGAATAGACTCTTCCAAATAGACGGAGAACGCCCCAACTATTTTACCATATGGTATGGAGTCTATAATGTCAACACCAGGGAGTTGGCCTATGCCTCTGCGGGACACCCCCCCGCAGTGTTAATCTATAAGGAGGGGCAACAGTGGCAATACAAGACATTACACACTCCAGGTTTACCCATTGGCATGATTGAAGATGTCCAATTTGAGGAAAGGGTGTGTCAGATTCCTACAAATAGTTTTTTATACGTTTTCAGTGATGGCATTTATGAAATTCCTCAGGAAAACGGCACCGTTTTTGGCTTGACTAATTTTCTTCATCTTTTACTAGAAAATCATGGCAAACACCGGGGAAACCTAGAAAGAATAATAGAACAGGTTAAAGCTATCAATAGGTCCCCCAATTTTAATGATGATTTATCCATCCTAAAACTAATTTTGGACTGAAAAAATCCTCTGCCTCAGAGGCGACAAAACTCGTTCATCTCTAGAATTAGAAGAAGTCGGGGAGAGTAATTCTATGGGATTGAGGTGCAAATTGTGGGCAATCCAAAAAAAACTACCAGTAAACACCACCACTGTAGTTATAAGGGTGCCAGTCAAAAACTGTACTTTCTGACGGAGGGACTTGATTTCCTGTAGGTTTTTCTCTAGAATAACCGATGAGTCTGTGGCTAGCACTTGGGAGTTGGCATGCTGCGGCGGCTGAGGAGGAAATTCTACTAGAGAATAAAGCCAATCTGTTATTAGTTTAGGGCACTTTGGTTGTAGATACAATTTTACCCCCAACCACTGGGCAACGGGACGGGGAAAACGAGTAAGATATTTAACAGTAGGATTAATTCCCCAAAAAGGTATGTATTTGTTAATAAGATTGATGGTAGCAATATCGTATAGACAACCAACAATCGCTTTGGCTGTAACCTCTTCCCTTTTAAATAATTGTTCTAAAAGCAGGTGTATTTGTTTTAGTCTTTCCTCCTCAATGGCGATTTCCTGATTTGTCTTTTTTCTGGCCATATACTCCCCATTACTACTCTATGTTATGATACAATGTTCCAGGGGAAAATTCAATTATACTCTCAAAAAATGCAAAAAAAAGTAACAATAAATAAACTAGGTATAACCAGGTGACCTTGGTAGTTTTAGTTGCTATTCTGACCACAAGAGAGGAAAAATAGTACGTCTATCCCCTTGGAGAAAATAAAATAAAAAAGGAGAAGTATGTCTGCCACACCAGAAGAGAAATTAAAACAAGAGATTAGCAGGAGAAGAAATTTTGCCATCATCTCCCACCCAGATGCTGGGAAAACAACCCTTACAGAAAAACTACTGCTGTATGGGGGCGCAATCCAAGAAGCTGGCGCCGTAAAGGCTAGACGTGAACAAAAAAAGGTCACTTCCGACTGGATGGAGTTGGAAAGACAACGGGGGATTTCCATCACCTCCACCGTGTTACAATTTGAGTATAAACATTATTGTATTAACCTGTTAGACACTCCAGGACACCAAGACTTCAGTGAGGATACCTATCGCACCCTAGCAGCGGCAGACAATGCGGTAATGTTAATCGATGCCGCCAAGGGGTTAGAGCCTCAAACCCGTAAGCTTTTTGAAGTATGCAAGATGAGGTCTATACCTATATTTACATTTGTAAACAAGATGGATAGACCGGGAAGGGAACCCCTGGAGTTGTTGGATGAGATTGAAAAAGAATTGGGGTTGAAAACCTATCCGGTAAACTACCCCATAGGCAGTGGAGACACCTTTAGAGGGGTATTTTGTCGTCTATCCCGTAATTATTATCTGTTTGAAAGAGTAGCCCATGGAAGCAAACAGGCAGAAGAGATTGTCATTGCAGAAGGGGATTTGCGGATAAAAGACTACATCGAGCCGGATTTATACTGTAAACTGCGAGAGGAGTTGGAAATACTAGATGAGGTGGGATGCCCCTTCAATCTAGAAGAGGTTCATGCCGGCAAGATGACACCAGTATTCTTCGGCAGTGCCATGACTAATTTCGGGGTGCGTCTGTTTTTGGAAACCTTTTTGGACTATGCCTTGCCCCCTACCCCCCGCAAGTGTAACATGGGACAATTAGAGCCCACCCATCCCTATTTTTCCGGTTTTGTATTTAAACTACAGGCTAACATGGATCCCAAACATCGGGATAGAGTGGCCTTTGTGAGGGTATGTACTGGTAAGTTTGAAAAAGATATGACAGTCAACCATGCCCGCCTGGGAAGGACAATACGACTGTCACATCCCCAGAAGCTATTTGGCCAAGAAAGGAAATCCATAGAAGAGGCCTATCCCGGTGATATAATTGGCTTAAACAATCCGGGGATATTTGCCATAGGGGACACCATCTACTTAGGACAGAAGATAGAATATGAGGGGATACCCTCCTTTTCTCCGGAATTGTTTGCCTACATAAAAAACCCTAACCCCTCCAAATTCAAACAATTCCAAAAAGGCATTGCCCAACTACAAGAGGAGGGGGCTATCCAAATAATGTATGCTGTGGACGAGTTTATCAGAGATCCCATTCTCGCCGCTGTAGGACAACTGCAGTTCGAAGTTGTACAATATCGTTTGTCTAGTGAGTACAATGTAGAAACAAATCTTGAGCCCCTCCCCTTCACCGTCGCTCGTTGGGTAGTAGACGGTTGGGAAGCCCTGAAAAAGGTTGGGCGTCTGTTTAACACTCTTATTGTGAAAGACTCTCGTAATAGACCAGTAATATTATTCCGGAATACCTGGAATCTGAATCAAATTCAGGAAGACTACCCAGACTTGAAACTCAGCCCCATTGCCAATCCCTAGTCCAAAATGGCCTTTAGAGCAGCCCTGAGGGCGATAGACACATGGGTCCAATGGGTGCCCCCCTGACAGAATACTATATAGGGAGGGCGCAAGGGACCATCAGCTGAGAATTCGGATGTACTACCATCAATAAAAGTACCCCCAGCCATCACCAAATCACTCTCATACCCTGGCATTTGGGCTGGCACTGGGTCTAGATAAGCCCCTACGGGGGAATTACGTTGTATGGCACGGCAAAAGGCAATCAACTTTTCGGGGGTGCCCAGCTTAACAGCTTGGATAATATCACGACGGGGAGCAAAGGGGAGAGGATTAACCTCATAACCTAGACGGGAGAAGACATAGGCAATAAGATGCCCCCCTTTCATCGCCTCTGCCACCATCTGGGGTGCCAGGAAAAGCCCCTGAAACAGAAGACGATTTTGGTCAAAGGTAGCCCCACCACTACTGCCAATCCCCGGGGCCGTCAGACGACAACAAGCCTTTTCTACTAAGTCTGCCCTCCCTGCCACGTATCCCCCCGCAGTAACAATTGTACCCCCCGGATTTTTGATGAGGGATCCTGCTATCAAATCCGCCCCCACTGCCGTCGGCTCATATTTTTCGATGAATTCCCCATAACAGTTGTCCACCATGCAGACGGTGTTAGGATTTTGTTGTTTTACTATCTTGACAATTTGTTCAATATCTGCCACAGACAAACTTTGTCGCCAAGAATAACCGCAGGATCTTTGGATGAAAACGAGTTTTGTTCCCGGGGTAACGGCGGTGGATAGGGCTTTCCAGTCTATAATACCTTCTGGTGTCAGAGACAGTTGTCTGTATTTGACCCCCCATTCCCTTAGACTACCTTGACCTTCGCCCCTTATGCCTATTACCTCTTCCAAGGTGTCATAGGGCGGGCCTGCCACTGCCAACATTTCGTCACCTGGTCGCAGTATGCCGTATAGACAACAGGCTATGGCATGGGTGCCAGAGACAAATTGGACTCTCACCGCCGCCGAATCCGCACCAAACACCTGGGCAAACACCCTGTCTAAAACTTCTCTCCCCAAGTCGTTATGCCCATAGCCGCTGACACTGGCAAAATGGTGTACCCCCACCCCATTGTCTCGGAAGGCACTTAAAATCCTTTCCAGATGGTATTTCACTTGTTGATCTATCTGGGCAAAAGTAGGC
This sequence comes from Geminocystis sp. M7585_C2015_104, assembly GCA_015295805.1. Lineage (NCBI taxonomy): Bacteria > Bacillati > Cyanobacteriota > Cyanophyceae > Chroococcales > Geminocystaceae > Geminocystis > Geminocystis sp. M7585_C2015_104. The sequence goes on from DVEF01000001.1 coordinate 45,838, forward strand.
CATAATTCCCTCTCCGCCTCGTCCACCAGTGCATCTATATTCATATTTATTTTTACTTGTCTGGCCAATGGACAATATATAGTGTAAAACAATACCTCATGCAGAAAGATGGCAGACTGGAGCCTTTAAGCCCCTCTACAAAGGCTAAGACTCCCTGCAAACTCATGGCAAACACCCCTAAACACATCTTTATCCACTTTTTGGGCTCAGGACTTTTTGGCGATGAGTACACAAGGCTTATACCAGGTTCCTCAGCCTTCTTTTTAACCCCCTGATGCCCCTTATAGCTCTCTTATTCTCATTGGCAAGCCTGATTTCTCATCAATAAGCCTGTATTTGTCCATATTCTTCTATCTTTCCAAAAGACCGTACCCTTTAAGTATTAGCCCTTTTCTGAGAATCTGTCCCATGGAGAAGGCCTCCATCCCGGGAATAAGGGGATTAGAGGCCCTAGTTATCCCCAGCAGGAGGGGAAGAGGGGGAAGAGAAATCAACCTCCACCAAGACTTCTGGTAAGATTTGACCCCCCAGTACCTCGCCGGGGGTATGATGTTCGTAAATTTCGGAAGGCGGTAGGTTTTCGGGATGGGATGTTCGTTGAATATCGCCGGCAGGAAGAAAGTTAATTAGGGGTAGAGGTAAAAGGGTGGACAGGTTAGTAATTACCAGCAGCAACCAGAGATTGTCAAAATTGTTCTCCGTAACCCCCAACAGATGGGTTAATAATGCCCCTCCTTCGTGAGAAATCAAACCTGCTAGATTATAAATGGACATCAATAGGGCAAAGAAACTAGCCTCAATGCCCTCTGGACAAAGACGAGCAGATAGCACTAAAACGGGCATAAAGGCAATTTGTCCCACCACTGTTAAAATTAGACTGTCCCCCAAACTAAACCAATGATCGTCTATCCCTAATTTGCGATTGAGATGGGTAACCAGAATCAGGGTTGTCATGCCCAATAGGGAGGATAAAACTACCCCACTGCCTAACACTACCCTGAAGGAAAGCTGTTTTAGCCATTTCTGATAACACCATATCCCTAATAAGGAGGCAATGCTGGTAACTAGTCTCACCCTGCCCAGAAATTCCGAAGAGAAACCCAATTCATTGGTGCTGAAAAAGAAAAAGGCAGAATCAGCACTAGGAGTAGCCTGCCACAGAAAAATAAAAGCTACAGGCGCAAGAATGGATTTTTGCCGAAAAGTATCCCATAATTGCCTAATTTGCCAAGAAAAGTCTACTGGTTGGCTTACGGGTTTTTCCACAATTAACCAGGCCACTGCCACCACCAGAAGGGGAAAACAGGCGGTTATCAGAAATACCTGTCTATTGCTAAGGTATTCCAACAATAAACCACTGAAATAAGCAGTTATAATCCCCCCTAAGGCAGAAAACCCCCATGTCAGTGACTGTAGTGAGCCGGCTTTCGCTAATGATTCAGACTTAGCCCTTTCAACCACCACTGAGTCTACTATTACATCACTCATTGCCACTGATAAGGAGGTGCCTAAAATGGCTATTATTGCCCCTATCAAATCATTCACTATAGTGGCTAAACTCAACCACGCCAATGCCCCCAAAAAACCTGATAATACAATATAACTACGACGACGATACCCAAAAATGGGTCTGCCGTCACTGAAAAAGCCAATAAGGGGTTTTGTTACCCAAGGAAGGGCGGCTATACCCATCAGAAGAGAAACCTGGGCCGGTGACAAGTGTAAATCGTCCTTTAGGAAGAAACTAACTGCCAGTCTTGCCAATCCTAAAATCCCCTGGACAAAATAAACCGTTAGGATGGCCACTAATTCCGGCGTTAGTCTATTCCCAAACAACAGTTTCTCTTCTATTATTTGTTTCAGCTTTTTTGACAGACTAATATTGACAAACATTAACAATCTTTATAACTTCTTAACATTTGTTCATCATCTCTTTTTAGGGTAACAAATTTTGAAAAGGGGCGCGAAGGCAAAAGGGAAATAAAACCCCTTGTTATCCCCCTTATGTCAAAATTTAACAAGGCTATAGATGTGTTTGAGACAGTGCCCATGAAACCCCTTAGACAAGTTTTAAAATATATTACCTTGGCCCTCCTCTGCTTCTCCCTGATTGTGGCCTGTAATGGCAACAGGCAACAGAATCCCAGCACCAGTAACACTAATAGTCCCCCCAGAAATGGTAGAATCGTAATTGGCACTACCCTGAAGCCTAGAACATTAGATCCAGCCGATAGCTACGAAGCAGCAGGGTTGAACATAATCTACAATGTGGCAGAAAGTCTTTACACCTACAAAGTGGGCACAACTGAATTAATTCCCCTGCTAGCAGAGGCAATGCCCAAAATAAGTGATGACGGTTTGGTTTACACAATACCCCTACGTAAAGGGGTAAAATTCCATGATGGCACCCCCTTCAACGCCGAGGCAATGAAATTCTCCCTAGATAGATTTATTCAAAACGGGGGCAAGCCATCCTTCCTCCTCAGTGATATCGTCAAAGATATTAAAGTTTCAGGGGAATACCAGTTAACCATCACCCTGAAAAAACCCTTTGCCGCCTTTACCTCCCTTTTAGCCTTCCCCGGAGCCTGTGCCGTCTCCCCCAAAAGTTATACTATAGGCGAGGGACAGTTTAAACCCAATGAGCTTGTGGGTACAGGGCCCTACAAACTGGTTTCTTTTGACGGAGATTCCATCTCCCTTACCCCCTTTTCTGACTACTGGGGAGAAAAACCAGCTAACCAAGGAATTGATATTCAAATCTACGCCGGCAACTCCGCCAACCTCTACAACAGCTTCCTCACTGGTGCTATTGATGTAGCCTATCAGACTTTCGCCCCCCCCCAAATCACTAGTCTCCTCCAACAGGCCAAAAATGGCTCTTTTCAAGTACTTCAAGGCAAGGGCACCGTTATCAGCTACCTGGTGCTAAATCGCAATCAACCCCCCCTTGACAAACCAGAAGTCAGAAAAGCCATCGCCTCCCTCATACAGCGCAGTCTGTTTATAGAAAGAGTACTACAAGGTCAAGCTGAACCTCTATACAGTCTAATCCCCACCGTATTTGACGTCTCCCTGCCAGTATTCCAACAGGGGGAAGGGGATATAGAATTAGCTAAAAAACTCTTGACAAAAGCGGGATTTTCTGCCAGCAATCCAGCAGTGGTGGAAATATGGTACCCCTCAGCCTCAAAAGTGCGTAGTGGTGTTGCCTCCACCCTCAGGGCCTTGGCAGAAGAGAAGTTAGGCGGTATAATCCAATTTGTGCCCTCAGGGGTAGAAAGCGCCACCGCCTTTAGTAACCTGGGCAAGGGAGTTTATGCCTCTTTCCTGGGAGACTGGTATCCCGACTTCCTCGATGCAGACAATTACATTCAACCCTTCTTACAATGCACCCGTGGCGACGAGAAACAGGGTTGTGTAGAAGGGGGGGCACAAACTCAGGGCTCCTTCTACTACAATGGTACCGTCAACCAATTAATTGACCAACAAAGACAAGAAAAACAAGAGGCAAAACGAAAAGCTATATTTGCCCAAATCCAGAAAATTCTGGCGGAGGATGTGCCCTATATCCCCCTATGGCAAAACAAAGACTATGTCTTCTTCCAAAACTCCATTGAAGGGGTGTATCTCAACCCTAGTCAACAGTTGCCCTTCTGGACTTTAAAGACTACCGACCAGACTACTAAGCAGTAACACCCAATAATAATTATATCCCCGCTAGTTCCAGCTGGGGCGAGTCTAACCATACTCTGCCATCCAAGGCTAACTGTTCAATGTAACTGGCCAACCGTAGAGCTTTCAAGGCTTGTTCGCCTCCCACAGACGGGGGTTTGCCTCCCCTCACACAACTTACAAAGTGTTCTAATTCTGCGTGTAAAGGCTCGATATTACTTGTGTATACCTTTTCGATCAAACCGTCTTGACGATAGAGAATTTGACCATAGTCGGTAGTACAATTGGCAGTAGTCTGACGGTGAATAAGAATCTCATTGTTGAGGAAATCAGCCTCTGTCAAACTATTACGACAATGGGCCACAAGACGACGAATTTTGCGGTGGGTAACCTTACTAGCCGTTACAGTGGCAACAATGCCATTGGCGAAATTTAAAGTGGCAGTGACATAATCAAGATAGGGGGATTCTGGCGCACGACTCCCACTGGCACTAAGTCTTGTAACAGGCGCCCCCGCCAATTCCATCAATAGATCCAAATCGTGTATCATTAAGTCTAGCACCACTGACACGTCATTGGCCCTTTGGGAATAAGGGCTCAAACGGTGCGCTTCCAATGCTAAAATGTGTTCCGTCTTCAATACCTTACTCAACTCCTGAAACGCCGGGTTGAATCTCTCTATATGCCCCACCTGTAAAATACAATTGTTGTCTGCCGCCGCATTCACCAACGACTCCGCCTCCTCTATACTGGCAGCAATGGGCTTTTCTATCAATACATGTATCCCCGCCTTGAGACAGTCTAACCCAACCTTGTAATGCAGCCTGGTGGGCACGGCAATACACACCGCCTCCACATGAGGCAACAAATCCAAGTAGTTTTCAAAAAAATGTACCCTGTATTTACTCGCCACATCTAAACCCCTTTCCACATTCACATCGGCAACCCCCACTAACTCCACATCCTTTAGTAAACTTAATACCCGCGTGTGGTGTTGCCCCATATTTCCCACTCCTATTACCCCCACCCTTAAAGGTTTTTCGTAGTTTTTATGTATTATCAAATGTTCAGAAGAAAGTCTTTGATTCTTCATCGGTTAAACACTCCTCAACACAAAATAATTTCCCACTTCATGGACTAAACTAACTCAGATACTATCACAGTTTTAATTGTATTTGGTCCGCAGTTGAGGTAAGATAAACACTGACGTCGTCTATATGACGTCATGTAGGCCTGCGTTGACATCATCATTAATTTAAGACAAACTTTAACTAAATTTCTAAAAATCAGGAGTATATTAAGAGTTAAATGAGTCCCTTTAACACTGTCAAAACCTTTGCCAATCCAGCCAATGACAACCGTCGTTTTCTCGTTGAAGTAGTGGGAATCTCCAAAAAGGATGGGAATAATTTCAACTATCCCATCCGCTTCTGTGGCAGCACTTTCATCGTAGTGCCCTATGCCAGAATGAACCAAGAAATGCGACGAATTCACCTGTTGGGAGGGAAAATCGTCAATATCACCCCCCTGGATGGGAATTCCACCGTTTCTTCCCCCCCAGCTAACCCTAACGTAAAAACTGATGTGAAACCCATGACTGTCAAATCCAAAGAGAAAAAAGACATCCCCCTTAACATCTATAAACCCTCTAACCCCTACATCGGCAAGTGTATTGAAAACTACGACTTGGTTGCCGAAGGGGGTAGTGGTATTGTCCGTCACATCACCTTCGACATCTCTGGCGGCAATCTCCGCTATCTAGAAGGCCAAAGTATCGGTATTATCCCCCCCGGCGTCGACAAAAATGGCAAACCCCATAAAGTACGTTTGTACTCTATCGCCTCTACCCGCCATGGCGATACCAGAGACGGCCAAACTGTATCTCTCTGTGTACGCCTGTTAGAATACAAAAATGAAGCAGGAGAAACAGTATATGGGGTATGTTCCAGTTACCTTTGTAACCTGAAAGTAGGGGAAGAAGTTAAAATAACTGGGCCAGTAGGAAAAGAAATGCTACTGCCAGACGATGAAGAGGCTAATATTATCATGTTAGCCACCGGCACCGGCATCGCACCCTTCCGTGCCTTCCTGTGGCGGATGTTTAAAGAAAAAGACTTAAACCCCGACTATCAGTTTAGAGGATTTGCCTGGTTGATTTTCGGCATCCCCTATACTCAGAATATCCTCTATAGGCAGGATTTGGAAGAGATGGCCGCCCAGTATCCCAACCACTTCCGTCTCACCTATGCCATCAGCCGGGAGCAGAAAACCCCTGACGGTGGTAAAATGTATGTCCAAAATCGTGTCAGCGAGTATGCCGATCAGTTGTTTGAATTAATACAAAAACCCAATACTCATGTTTACATGTGTGGTTTGAAAGGGATGGAACCCCCCATCTCCGAAACCTTCGCCGCTGAAGCCGCAAAAAGAGGCATGAATTGGGAAGAATTGCGCAAACAGATGAAGAAAGAAGAGCGTTGGCACGTGGAGGTATACTAGGGACTAGGGATTAGGATGTAGGGGTTTGTTATGATAAAGGGGCGGCATTGCAATACAAAACTCATATTGCAGTACGCCCTTTTTTATTGCCCCGGTTTTGGTGTTTCTAGGGGTATCGGCGCCACAGGCTGACTGGTTTCGTTTCTGGGAGGCCTTGGTTCTTGATTTGGGTCTTTTATTGTGCTAGGATGGGGCATTAAGAAAAGAACAACCGCCGCCGCCGCAAAGAACACAAATCCCAAGGCAGCCGGTGCACTCTGTTCTACTGGGTTTTTCTCCCCTCTTTTATAATGTCTTGGTAAGGGCTTGACTTCGTCCCTTAATTGTGGTAGAGTGTAGGGGTCTACTATTAACTGGTCTAAAGTGTCCAACAAGTCGAAAAGCTGAACTGTAGTTAATTCTATTTGCCACTGTTTCTCTATATTGTCCTTTTCAGGTTGCCAGGTCAGCAGGTGTCTTTTTCTTTCTGGGATAAAACTAAAAGAGATATGGTGGTGATTGTCAGCAAATTCCACAGGGTGTGGTAAGCCGCTTAAGAATTGTTGACAGTAGGCACTAGTTGCCCTTAATAAGTGTTCTAAGAAGACTAACCCCCCCTGTAAAGTTAAAGGATGGCCCACTATTTGCAAGTTAACTAGACTCACCACTGACATGGTGGGTAGAGGGGTTTGATTGTTTTTCTCCTCTTGGGCAAAACCCTGTAAAGAGAGAATACAATTGGGAGAGGTGTATACTCGTTCCACAAGCTGACTCATACTAGTAGAATAACACAGTTATTGTATTGGCCTACAATTATAAACCCCCACCCCATACAGGTTTATGATTATAAATCCCTATACCCCCTCATGGAACAAAACCAAGCCATTGTCGCAGATTTTCCTTTTGTCGTTGACTAAGACGTTTGCGAATTCTCACTTGATAACTACCCAGGGGAGAAGCTAAACAGACTTTTACTGTTTTCAGAATATCCTTCTGGAAGACAGTCAACTCAATCCAGTCTCCCACTTGGTAGTCTTGCAGTCTATCTGAGAGGGTTTCCGCCGTTACCCTAAAACCATCTATAGCTAATAACTCATCCCCCGCACAAATCCCCCCCTTCCCCGCCGGCGAGTTGGCATCCACAAAGGTAATTCTATCTACGTTTCCCTCCCTTTGCACATTTATCCCCAGATAGGGAGTATTATTTTCCTCTGCCTTGGGCTCTAAAATTAAACCAAATGGTTCAAAATATTTATTAAAGGGTAGTTCTGTTGTTGTCTCCAGACATAAATGTAAAAATTCTGATAAATCCTGGTTGGCTACCTCCTCAATCACCCCCTGTAATTCCTCCGGGGTAAAGCCAATTTCCTCCCTCCCGAATCTTTGCCACATTATCCTCATCACATCATCAAAAGATTTACGGTTATCACTGTTATTCCTTATCAGTAAATCCAGCAACATTGTCACTAATTCTCCCTTGAGATAGTAAGATATTTGATTGTTTTTACTATAGGCATCCTGTCTATATAACTTAATCCAGGCGTCAAAACTAGACTCAGATAAAGACTGAATCTTCCTTCCCGGAGTGTTGAAATACTGACTTATTTCCTTGCTTAGCAATTCCAGAAATCTTGAAACACCATATATCCCCGCCCGCAGGGGAATCAGTAAATCATAGTAACTGGTAGCCCCCTCACAAAACCACAACGATGTGGTATAATTCTCCTGGTCGTAATCGAATTTTTCTAACTCCTTAGGACGAATTCTTTTCACATTCCAAAGGTGGAAAAACTCATGAGCCACTAACTGCATAAATTGATAATATTTCTCTGGTTTCCGAAAGCCAAAACGATGGTAATTTAAAACACAACAATTTTTGTGCTCCAACCCGCCAAACCCCTCCCCCGACAGATGCAGGATGAATTTGTATTCTGAATAGGGGAGACTGCCAAAGATTTCCGCCGTGGTTTTTATGATTCTCTTGGTATCATAAATTACTCGGTCTATGTCTATATTTCCCCTCCCCCAAACAACCCACTGATGGGGCTTATCATCTACAGTGAAATCATACACCTCCTGGACACCTATTTCAAAGGGACTATCCACCAAGGTGTCAAAATTTTCTGCCAAAAATGTGTTCTTATTTTTAGTAGCAGGAAGAGGGGTAGATATCCGCCAATTATCGGGAGAAAAAATAGTCACCGTGATGGGATGAGCTTCATAGTTCGGTATATAAAAAAATAAAGCAGCGCCATTGAAAAAACCGTGAGTTGAATCCAGATGATTAGTCCTTACCGTCAACTCGTTGCTATACACCTGATATTTTATCATAATATCATCGCAATCTTCTGTAAAGACTAGCCAATGATTCTTCCTCAATTTCCGCCATTGCAGGGGTTTTTTACTCCTACCATAGGCCTGAAAATTTTGTACGTTTCTACTATATTCTCTTATTAAATATGAACCTGGAGTCCACACCGGCATCTTCAAATTCAACTGGTTTTCCCTCCAATTACTCACCCTCAATTCCACCTCAAATAAGTGAGATTCTGGTTGAGGCATTGCTACCCTATAACTGAGGCTTATTTCCTTCTCTTCCATTGCACTTTGCCATCTTATAACTCCCATCTATTTTAACAAAACTTAGCAAATCATCCACTCAGTGGGGTAGCCTCTGCCAGTAAAAACCTTTAAGTATTTCTCGTAAGAGAAAATTTTTAATGGTAAAAAAAATAAAATACTCTGGACAAAAAAGCCACAAAAAATCTATAATTTACTCAGAGTAAAATTTACAGCATTAGCCGATACAAAGGAGAGGCATATGCTTAAAAAAATAGCTTCTTTCCTGCAAAAAGATGTGAGCGAGTTGGTAAAGGGAGGCCAACAAAAAAAAGAAGTACCAGAAAGTGGTGTTAGTTTACATAACCAATTTCTGGCAGAGATGAAAGTCTTAGCATCCATCGCCAAGACACTAGATAATCCCAATTTTAAAACCCCCGACTTCGGCTACTATCTGGAAATAAAATCGCACTTCCTATCAAATGACAAGGGCTACGAGGGGTTGAATGAGATTGTGGAATTATTGTCTCTGGCAGTTTCTGCCCAAAGTAGTTTCCAACAAATGGCACAAATAGAATTGCGTTATTTGAGCAGTAAACAACAAGAGTATTATAATTTTGTTTTTCTCCTTTTGGAAGAAATGTTTGGCGACGAGCCTCAAGGGAAAGAAAACCACAATAATCAGCCAAGAAAACGTTATGACAGGCAAGAATTTTTGCGGAAAATTCGGGAGAAATTAGAAGAGATTACACCGGAGTTGAAGACAGAGGAAGGAAGACAAGCATTGGTAGAGTATAAAGACTGTCTAGAAAGTTTGGCTAGCGAAAGGGAATTCGGCTTGAAACTGTTATACCTCTTCAAAAGATACAACTTCACCGATTTTGCCACCCTACGAACTATATCTGACATGATGGCTTATTTGCAAGATAAAAATGTAAAAAATATGAAGGCGATGGAGGATTTGGTGGAGAAGAATCAACATATATTTGTTTCCTTGGGGAGGATAATTGGGTTGCCAAGAAACAGAGAAAATCCAGAAACCTACGGAAAAATGTTACAATACCTGGTGCTGGAAAGCAAGCACAAAAACACCATACAACAGTTTATGAAATTAATGGAGGTAATGAATTCCTGGAAAGAATTCTATGGCAAACTCCTAGAAATTAGAAGTCAATATCCGGAAAATGAGTATCAACTCCCACCAGAATTCAAAAAAGAAATACCCGGCTTGTCTATCTACGAGAATTACGAAAAATACATCAGGCTTTTTGAGGAAAAAGTAAACAGTTAGGGTTTGACAACCACATACTGGGTGACAGGAGTCATTGGCTTCCAGGAGAAAAACTTGCCAAGAGGAGTAGCCTTTTGGATAGCCAGACGAATAAGATTCCCTCCCCACTTTCGGAGGCATCGGTATAATATCGCCTCACCCTCCACAGTGACAGTATTAGCCACCAGTTTGCCACCCGGTTTGAGAAACTGCCAACAGGTTTCTACCAGTTGTGGGGTAGTAATGCCGCCGCCTATGAATATGGCATCTGGGGAGGGAAGATTATGTAGGGCTTCAGGCGCACTCCCTGCTATAATCTGCAAATGAGGAGTGCCCAAAGCAATAGCATTGTCGGCGATATACTGTAGACGCTGAGGGTGTTTCTCAATGGCAATAGCTTTACAACGAGAATCACTACGAAGCCATTCTATACTAATTGAACCACATCCTGCCCCCACATCCCAAAGAAGTTGATAGGGCAAAGGAGATAGAGTAGAGAGGGTTATAGCACGGATTTCCCTTTTTGTCAACTGTCCATCATTCAGATAAGCCTCGTCAGGCAACCCGGGAATACGGGGATTGAGAATAGGGGTAGCCGGAGAATCCGGATGACAGACAACAGCAATAGTATTCAAGTCAGCCAAGTCAGCGTGATGCCATTGACAAGCTATTCCCTTGACAATTCTTTCCCTCTTACCACCGAGACATTCCAAAACCACCATTTCTGAGTTGCCATAACCCTTTTGTGTGAGGAGGGAAGCCACCTGTAGAGGAGTTTGCCCATTAGCGCTTAGAATTAATAAACGAGCCTGGGGGTATAAAAAGCGATGTAGTAAAGCAAAATTACGCCCACATAGACTAACAGTTTCCACCTCAGACAACGACCAACCCAAACGAGCACAAGCTAAACTAAAAACAGAAGGGGAAGGAATAATAGTAATCTCCTGTAGAGGGAAACGACGGCAAAGAGTAACCCCAATACCATACCACATAGGGTCACCACTAGCCAAGACACAAACTGCCTTGCCTCGGTATGTCTCTATTTCCTGGAGAGAGTTTTCCAAGGGGGATTGTAAAACAATTTTTTTCCTGGTATCCTCAGGGGATAAAAACTCAAGGTGACGTCTACCACCAGCAATCACCTCCGCCTGTTGCAGTAGAAACCTAGCCACAGGGGAAAGAGACTCTAAACCCTCTTCGGTTATGCCTATAATAGACAACCACTTGCCATAATTAGTCATAATAGAGTCTGACTAGAAAGGGAGGAGAAAAATTGAATTGGCCACTACCAGCAAAGAAATGCCCAGGATTATATTATGGCACGGAAGCAAAAGATGGATTTCTACTCAGAATAAGAGTTGCCGGGGGAATACTAACTCTGCCACAGATGGAAGCCATAGAATTACTATTAGACTGCTGTAAACAGGAGAAGATACAGGTTACCAATAGGGGAAACCTACAACTGAGGGGGTTAACACAGTCGCCTCCCAACTATATCTACCAGAAACTACAAGAAGTTGGTTTAGCCAGTCGTCAATTACAAATAGATCATCTGCGTAATATAATGATAAGCCCCACGGCAGGCATTGATGCAGAAGAATTGGTAGATACCCGTGTTTGGCTGAAACAGATAATCACCTACATGGAAGATAACCCCAACAAAATAGCAACCCTACCTGCTAAATTCAGTATTGGCATAGATGGAGGCGGTATTGTAGGTATTGGCAGTCGTCCTAGTGTTTTAGCATACCACCGCTATAACGAAATCCAGTTTACCGCCACCAGGGTAAAAGAGAGAATACTATTTCACCTGGAGTTTGGGGGGAGAAAGACACTCATCCCCACCGGCATTCTTATACCCCCAGAATATCTAATAACCTGTTTGGATAGCCTGATAGAGATATATCGCCAGCATATAAACAGTAATATAGACAGTAAAAAGGTAGGGCATCGTTTACCAGACTTGATACAACAGTGGGGAGTGTCAGAATATTGGCGTCGGGTAACAGAGGTAAATAGTTTCCCTTACGAGACAAAAGAGGTGAAATTACCCCCCACCCCTTCTACAACCCACCTAGGATTGTACAGACAAAAACAGGAGGGGTTATACTATTTGGGAGTAGCCCCATCCCTAGGCTATATTACTAAAAAACAATGGCGGGGGTTAATGCAGTTGGTAGAAAAAACCGGCTGTGGCGAAATACGTCTTACCCCCTGGCAGTCAATCATAATTCCCAACCTGTCTGATGACACCACAAAACAGACAACAGCATCCCTAGAAGAGTTAGGATTATCTGTAAGGGAAAACAACAGTAGAGGGAAAGTGGTAGCTTGCGTAGGGAAAACCGGTTGCAAGGCAGCAATAACAGAATCAGAAACCCATGCCAGGGTGGCAATAGGGCATCTACAAGGGAGAAAACAAGACAAACACTCCTTCACCATCCATTTTAGCGGCTGCGGCAAGTGCTGCGCCCAAACCACACCAGCCACATTGAGTTTTATCGGCTGTTGGTTGTGGCGAGACGGCAAAGCAGTAGAAGGCTATAAAATCTACCACAAGGAGTCACTAATAGCATCGTTAGCCGCAGAAAAAGCCATATCTCTTCTCCCAGAATTGTTGAAAAGTCTAGACAGCTAGAAAAAAAAACAGCCGCGCCTAGGTAGGAAAACCAGTCTACCACCACGGCTGGCGCGAATCTAGAGGCATTATATTATCGTCATTTTTATTATAGAGAAGAACCGAGACCGGAGTAGGCACCATAGAAGAAAATCCCCACCACCACTAAAATCCCAGTCACAGCTATAGTGCCTACTATCCAGAGGGGGATTCTGGCTTCTCCCATACAAACCTCCTTATGCTATTCTAATTGAAAAAGTAACTAGAAAATAACAGACCCAATACAGAAATCAATAACAAACCCAAGTACAGCGAAGTACGGTTTAATTCAACCGGCATTCTGTTTGGGTTAGGATTTTTTTGAAGCATACTTGTCACCCCTTTATTATCTTTGGATAAACTGCATAGCAGTGATGGCGCCAATAAAGAAGACAGTAGGTACAGCTAACAGGTGTACGGCTAACCATCTTACAGTAAAAATAGGATAAGATACTGGTTCGTTAGGATTCCGACTAGTCATAGGCCCCCTATTTAGTAAACTCTTCTATTTGTTTGATAGCATTGTAACGGTCGGTTATAATAGGCAATTCCTGACGAGTTTCAGTGAAATACTCATCAGGACGAGGTGTACCGAATATATCATAAGCCAAACCGGTGCTGACAAACAACCAGCCGGCAATGAATAACATAGGTATAGTAATACTGTGGATAACCCAGTAACGGACACTGGTAATAATATCAGAGAATGGGCGCTCACCGGTGCTACCTGCCATAATTAAACCTATCCTCCTACTACTATTCGTTAACTAATTTACAACATCTAGGGTAAAGCAGGAAGAGACAAAGGCCTCTAAGCCGACTTTTCTGTTTCATATTTTAACAGAACACCACGCTCCCCCAAAACAAAACCTTTATCGTCGGGGAAGAAAAGGATTTTATAGAAATTAGAGGGGATAGATTCCACTTCTGTATCCTTCTGCCAAGTTTTGCCACCATCCCTACTCACCAACAAATCCCCACTGCCACCCGCCAACCAGATTTCCCCATCGTGAGTAGCTAAATCTAAGAAACCCCAACCTGCGCCCTTTTCCGGCGTTATCGCTTCCCCCCAGTCTTCTGGATTAGGGGTGGAGGTTAGCTGAATTTGCCCCCCCCTTGCAATCAACCACATTCTCCCATCTTCAAAAAACCCCATATTCTGTAGACGACGAGAGGAAGTGCGTTGATGAGGAGTCCATTGTTTTTGTCCCGGTTCCCAGGTAGAATAGAAATTACCACGGGAACTTACGGCTACATACTTCCCATCCGCTGAGCGGTTGATGTTACGGGCAACCCCCACAGCAGCCTCTACTAGGGCTTTCCAGGTTTTGCCCCCATCAGTAGTCTTGTAAATGGCACCCAGATTGGTTACCATTTCTGCAGTGCCCTCCCCTAGGGCTATTATATCATAGGGGCCCCCCGGTAACTGGTCGCTCAGGGGTATTCTCTCCCAGTTATCCCCCCCATCTTTAGTATGTAACAACATAGAGGGTACACCTGTAATCCAGCCCTCCTGCCCACAAAAACTAACACCAGTAAAATCCACCTTCTCGTCTTCTAACACAACAATCTTCTTCTGCCAGGTTTCCCCTCCATCCCTAGTCTCAAATAAAGCAGCTTTTGTGCCTACCAACCAACCTCTTTTACCATCATCGGTAAAGGCTAAGTCGGCAAAGGTAGCATCCGTATCCAACTGAATCAGTTTCCAGGGATTCTTCTCCAATGAGGGTATGGAAGCACACCCCAGACACAGATAACAAACTACTATAGACACTACAACGGTCCTTATTAGCCTCATAAAACCACAATTCTGCTAGACTAATATCTAATCTAAGGCATATAGGCTCATAAAGAAGAGAAATGCCAAGATTAAAGAGCCATAAATGAGAATACTCTTCTGTCTTGGCGTCAGACGATTCACCCCAAAACCATAGTCCAGATTTTCCGCAAACCCCGAGGGGGCATCACTGGCACCTATATTCACAAACGCACTTTTCCCGGCGCCACACACCGGGCAACGCCAGCTCCTCGGCAAATCCGCAAAAGCCGTCCCAGGTGCTATATTTCTTTTAGGATCCCCTTTTGCCGGAATATACCTGTAACCGCATAACCTACATTCGTAACTAGGTGAAGCTAGTTCAGCCAGGGTTTTCTCTTTGCCAGCCTCAGTCATCTCCTATTACCCCCAATCTGGTTTATTAAGAATTATTACATAAAACCCCTCCTTAGCGTAAGATGAAAAAATGTAACAATTCAGGAGGAAACAAGTCAATGAACCTAAAACAATGGTCCTGGTTTAGGCCTATAATGCTAATCTCCCCCTTTTTCTTGTGGGGCACAGCCATGGTGGCAATGAAAAGTGTAATGCCTCAGACAACCCCCCTATTCCTAGCCGCAGTGCGAATTCTACCGGCCGGCTTATTGATTTTGTTGGTAGCATTATTATCAGGACGGAGTTTTCAAACCAGTTGGCGGGGTTGGGGGTGGGTTATCCTCTTCACCCTAGTAGATGGCTGCATGTTTCAGGGGTTTTTAGGAGAGGGTTTAGCCCGTACTGGTGCCGGTTTAGGTTCTGTTATGATAGACTCCCAGCCATTAGCAGTGGCCATTTTTTCCCGTTGGCTATTTCAGGAAGAGATTGGGGGATGGGGTTGGTTTGGTTTATTCATTGGTATAATTGGCATTAGTTTAATTGGACTGCCCGACCAGTGGATTTATAGTGCCCTAGGAGGCGATTTTTCCTTTTTTGTCACCTGGCAAACCCTTTTTAAAAATGGTGAATGGTTGATGTTGTTAGCCTCCTTGTCAATGGCTGTAGGCACTGTTATGATACCCTTTATTTCCCGTCATATAGACACAGTAGTTGCCACCGGTTGGCACCTATTTCTTGCCGGTTTAATTCTTCTTCTCCTCAGTCTTCAATTTGAGTCCTCCCAGTGGCTTAACTTAGATTTTTTTGCTTGGTTGTCCCTTTCCTATGCTGCTGTTTTTGGGAGTGCCATCGCCTATGGCACATTCTTCTTTTTGGCCTCTAGAGGCAATTTAACCAGTCTCAGTGCCCTCACCTTTTTGACACCCGTTTTCGCCCTTACCTTTGGTAATTTGCTGTTAGGAGAAAAACTATCCAACCTCCAATGGCAAGGGGTTTGTCTTACTCTTTTTAGCATCTATATAATCAACCAAAGGGAGAAAATTCCGCAAATTATTTCCGTAAAACTCCCACCTCCATTCCCCAGTCTCCTTCGGGGAAGATGGAGACTAGAAAAAGACTCAAATGAGTGACAAATAAAAAGGGATTTGTACGCCAATTCCATGGAGTAGAAAGAAATCAGCCCTATTCCCCTTGAGTGGAAACTTGAATTAAATAAGAATAAACAAGGCACCACAAGCATTAGTGGAGATGACAACATGGGAATAACTAGAAGGACATAACGAATAGCTTTATGCGCCTGGAGGAGTTGCTGAAGTCCTATGAAAAGGGGGAAAGAAATTTCAGCGGGGGGGAATTCTCTTCAGAAGAGATAATAGGCCTAAATTTGATAGAAATTGACCTAAGCCGGGCTAACTTACAGTGGGCAAATTTGAGTGGAAGTGACTTGAGTGGTAGCGAATTACTTCAGGCGGATTTGAGTAACAGTCGTCTAATTGGCACCAAGATGATTGGGGCAAATTTGACAAATGCCAATATTACCAATTCAGACTTGAGCTGGGCAAATTTGAGCAGTGCAAACCTCTCAAGGGCAGACTTAAGTCACAGTAATTTAAACAATTCCTCCTTGATAAATAGCGATTTTAGTTATGCTAAATTGAAAAATTGCAGTTTTAAGAATGCAAATTTGAGTGGAGCAAATTTCACAAGAGCAGACTTGTCCGGCGCGAATTTAGAAGGGTTAGATTTAACAGGCGCAGACTTCACACAAGCAGATTTATCTGGAGCAAATCTCCAAGGTTGCGATCTATCAGAAGCCAAATTAAACAGGGCGTGTTTGTCAAAGTGTCACCTAGAAAAGGCAGACTTGAGTCAGGCGACATTGCAGGGAGTAAACCTGGAAAAGGCTAACCTACAAGGGGCCGATTTTAGGGGAATAATCCTGAAAAATACATACCAGAGCGAAGTAAAAATTTCCAAAGTAACGGTGAAAATTAGCAAGAAAAAAATACTGTTTGTCGCAGCCCTAATGCAAGAAGTTAACCTGAAAAATTCCAAAATCAGAAATGGGATTTTCGACTTAACCAATCTGACACAGGCTAATCTGGAAGGGGCTATTTTGCAACAAGCAGACTTGACCAGCTCTGATTTATCCTATAGCATCCTTAAAGAGGCAAATTTCCGTAATAGTCTCCTCAAAGAAGTGGCTTTTGCCGGCGCAACCATGCCAGATGGCAGTGTCCACCCCTAAAACCAGTAAAAATTCACCTTGGCGGCGATATTTAATTTAGAAACCGCCCCGGCATAGCTTCAACAGTAAAATGAAGGATAAACCTATGCCAAATACCAGAAAAATACCAAGACAAAATCAGGAATAAAAAGAGGTGGCATTGTTGGAGAATAAAAAGAGCCATTTCTAGAGATAATAACAAACAATACCATCGGCATTTAAAGAAAAGTAAACACAAAATCAAAACCCCCTATCGCCCCTTACCTTAGACAAAAATTTCCACAACTACTGGCAACAAATAAAAGAAAATCTCCCCACACCTCAGCCATAAATTAAGTTTCTTGTTTTCTCCCTAGCCCCTGACAAATTTTTCTAACCCTTGACAAATTTTTTATTTTTATCTACAATGAGGTAGTAGAATGGGGCGTGGTGTGCGCATGTGAGTCGAGCCCTTAGGCAGACGGCGCAAATGGCGGCAAAGAAAAACAACTTCAACAGCCTCCTGGAACCGGGGTTGTAGGCCTTTCACGGGAGCTGCCCTTGACACGGTCCTTGTTTTTGCTTATAATAGTAATTAGAATGGGTGGGGGTGTGCCCATATAGGGTGGGTTCAAGGGGGTGGCGGCAAGACGGTTTCACTCGGCAGCTAAAAGTCTTAGAAAAGTAACCGGGGAATTCTGCCACTGTCGAAAGTATAACTTCCTTAACGGTTGAAGAGGATTTTCCCCCCCCGACGGTGAAACAGAAGAGGATTAACGGCCTCCTATCACAAGGCATTGGCATCCCAATTAATGGCGTAGTCAGTGGCATTGCCAGCAGGGGAAAGGAGGGAAGGGGAAAGACTTTTGATTTGTCAAAAGCAGTAGGTATTCATGTTGACGGCTTGTTGGCAGGATAGTCAGGCGAAGACATTGTTTGAGATTTATGCAAGAGAATGTTTGCTAACACTGAATTATCTACTTGAGAGTATTCCACTAACTTGGAAAAGATACACCCATCGAGTTTTTAATTGGATGGGAGTATAGGGGGATTAGTGGTTTATACAGCGATACGACTGGTTGACTAATAACGGTTGTCTGGCAGGCTAGTTATACTGATGCTGTTGCCAACAACCAGCCGCGGGGGTAAAGAAAATAATACTGGTTTTTTCCTTGAGGGTATACCACTAGGAAAATATACACCCATTGACTTATTAGCCCTATAACAGAGTATAGCAACACCAATAGTTTGTATGACGAGGTGATGGGATTGCTTACAGGGAGAAAACTAAAGATAGTCATTCATTAGATAGGCTTGTAAGGGTGATGAGGCTAAAATGACTACTTGGGAGGAGAAGGGATGTGGCTGGTGGTTTATCCTCATCCCACTAACAGAGAAAAGAGACACCCACCTGCCTACATTCACCTGAAAAGGAAAGTAGTAAATGACAATAGATGATGGTATTGCTGACAGGGAGAAAACTGTTTACTATTGGTTTTGGTTTTGATTTTGACTTTGATTTGTAGCCTAGGTAGTCTTGTGGATAGTGATACCAACCATTTTTGGCTTTTTGCGGCAAGAGAAGAGATGTCTGCCGGTTGTTTATCTCAGGCATACTGCTGGGGAAAGATACACTCATTTTCTTATTAACTGCTTGACTTGTTGTCTGAAAAGAGGGTTGCATTGTAGCTGAAATAGGAATAACAGTGGTTGGTGGGGGGGATGACTAATACTGACTGTTGGCTTATTTGTTTATTGAGATAGGGGTGTGTTAGTTGCCATTGGTTGTCTCCGACTTGAATTATACCTTCATTGGATGTAGTTTCATTCTTCCCCTTATGGGTATAAGGGGGGAATAATAAAACCAAATTTGCTAGAGGCTTCTCTTGTGGTATAATCGTCTTACCGGAAGAGGGGAATAAAGACTGGTTGTCTGAAGGAGGAAAATATCTCCTTGCCGACTGATTATCTGAAGCAATAGTTTCTTTGACTGGAAAGGTGGGGCAA
>DVEF01000002.1 GCA_015295805.1 Geminocystis sp. M7585_C2015_104
CCCGGCAAAAACTATATCCCCCCTATTGCCGATTCCCCCCTAATAGCCTACAGCCCCATGGTCTTCATGACTACCAAAGAATTGGCGCCCCTTTAGGAAAAACAGCCTAACATATTTGTAGCACTAACAAGTTATGAGAACTGTCAGCAAATGGAGAAACAAGCCCCACCCATCCCCATCTACTTTGCCCAAACAGCACCCACTCGCTCCAATTCGGGACTACAAACTTTAGTAGCACAATTTGCCGCCGTAGTCAACAAGCTGATGTGAAGAAATATCAAGAAGAGGTAAAGCGGATTCAAAGCAAAGTAACTCGTTACGGGGTGTCCACGGCAACCTTAGCCCAGTCTATGGTAGAAAACGGTATTTTCTGGGCCTCCATCGCCTCTGTTTACGAGTCTATGGTAATCCGTGCCAACAGTGACAAACTATCCAGTCAAACAACCCAATACCAGGCTATTTACCCTAAAGCCACATTCAACTCCCACATGCGTGCCATTATACCCAATGGGCCATGGATGTCTGAGGAGGAAAAAGAAGCTGCCCAAGAAGTGGTAGAATACATGTTAAAACCAGAATCACAAAAACTAGCTACCGAGTTGGGATTAAGGCCCGGTGTACCCAGCATAACCCTAGCAGACAAGTTTAACCCACAATACGGGGTTCAGTCAAGCCCCGTTTTCGACTCCCTCCAGCCACCCCCGCCAGAGGTGGTAGAGGCCATGCTGGAAAGTTGGCGGCAGTATGCTAAAAAACCTTCCCAGATAGCTGTATCGGAAAATCGCTGCCGTTAAGGAGACTCTGTTTAGGTATATTAACAATCTCGGCCCAAAAGAAGAAATTGTCATTATACCCTTTGATGATAGAATACATCAGCCTGTACTAGTAAAGGGCACATCAGAAAGCAAAAATAAGGGGATTGCCTATATTAGTGGTTTGAAGGCACATGGGGGTACTAGTCTATATGATAGGGCCCTGTTTGCCAGAAACTGGCTGCGCCAAAATGTTAAACCCAATGCCATCAATGCCGTTGTTATTCTCAGTGACGGCGATGATACCACTAGCAAGATAACTCTGGAGGAGTTGGAAAAACAACTA
>DVEF01000003.1 GCA_015295805.1 Geminocystis sp. M7585_C2015_104
CCAGGGATCTTAACTACAGATCCCAGGATAGTGCCTTCTGCCCGTCTGATGGAACAGATAACGGCGGATGAGATGTTAGAATTAGCCAGTTTGGGGGCAAAGGTGTTGCATCCCCGGGCAGTGGAGATTGCGCGGAATTTTGGCATGCCCCTGGTGGTGAAATCCAGTTGGACAGACGATCCGGGCACTAAAGTAATCTCCCCGCCCCCCACGGATAGGTCAGTGGTGGGGTTAGAGCTCACCAGGGCGGTGGATGCGGTACAATTAGACAATAGTCAAGCCAAAATTGCCCTCCTGCGTGTACCCGATCGTCCCGGAATAGCCGCCAGACTGTTTGGGGAAATTGCCCGTCACAACATAGATGTGGACTTGATCATCCAGTCCATTCATGAGGGCAACACCAACGATATTGCCTTCTCCGTGGCTAGGGAAGTATCACCCAAGGCAGAGGCTGTGGCTAGAGCTATAGCTCCTCTGTTGGGGAGTACAGATGCAGACACAGATATTATAGTGGACCACAAGATTGCCAAGATTGCCATTGTAGGGGCGGGGATGATAGGTAGGCCGGGCATTGCTGCCAAAATGTTCCAAGCTTTGGCCGATGCCGGGGTTAACATTCAAATGATTTCCACCTCTGAGGTGAAGGTAAGTTGTATTGTGGCAGAGGAAGACTGCGACCGTGCTATTGCTGCGGTCTGTAGTGCGTTCGAAATAGACAGTTCCCATCTCACCCAGGCTCCCCAACCCCAGGGGGTGCCAGTGAGGGCAGTAGCCCTAGACCAAAATCAGGCGCAATTGGCAATTTTACTGGTGCCCGATGTGCCGGGGATGGCCGCTGCTATTTTTGGCAGTCTAGCAGAGGCTAATATCAGCGTGGACATGATCATTCAATCCCAGCGGTGTCGTATATTAGAGGGAGTGCCCCGTCGGGATATTGCCTTTACCGTCGCCGCCAGTGAGGCTCAGGAGGCGAAAAGAGTCCTCTCTCAACTCCAGTCCCAGGTGGACTTCAAGGAAATCGTAGTCAACCCCCACATTGCCAAGGTGAGCATTGTGGGCGCCGGTATGATTGGCACTCCCGGGGTAGCAGCCAAATTCTTCCAAGCCCTAGCCGCTGAAAACATCAATATCTCCATGATCACCACCTCGGAAATCAAAATCAGCTGCGTAGTGGACGCCCCCCAAGGTATCCCCGCCCTCAAAGCCGTCCATTCTGCCTTCGGTTTGGGTGGGGATACCCTCCTACAAGTCCCCTCCAGGGAGTAGAGGCTGCCTCTTTACCTAGGCGTGGCAGTTACAACCGTGGTGCCCACAACTGTCTCCGTCTTTGTGTCCCTCTGCACAGGCGGTGGAACAATAGTACTGCCCCCCTTTTTCAATAGCACTACTAATGTCCACTATGCATAGACAGGAGGGACATGCACATTTCATTTGGGTTACTGTTGTAGTAGTCATCTTTTTCCCCCTAATTCTCTACTTATTCATAGTCTACCTCAAAATCTGAATGTTTGTTCAAATATTAAATATTTTTTACAAAAAAAAGCCCAGGAGTAGGGCTAGGAGAAATTAAACCTCTCGGAAGCGGATTTCGTCGCGGCGGGGGTCGCAGTAGGCTACTTGTAGTCGGACGGGATCGCCTAGTTTTACGGGACGATCGAATTTATGGGGGAATTCTAGACCCAATTCTTCAAAAAGGACTACTGCTAGGCCGTCTTCTTCCCGCAGCCAACGCAACACGATCCCCTGCCAGCTTTCCCCCAAATGTTGCAGGAAGTATTGCAGACTCCAGTAACGGTTGGTTTGTCTTTCCACGAAGGAGGCTTCCGAGGAGGTGGCCAACACCTCGTAGAGGATTTGTTGTAACTGCTCGGGTTGGAAGGGGAGGGGTTCACCTCGAAGATGAGCCTTTAGCTGGAAGTGGGTTAGAAGGTCGGTGTAACGGCGGATGGGAGATGTTACCTGGGTGTATGCGTCTAGGCCTAAACTGGCATGGCGGATGGGAGTTAGGCCTGTTTCGCTTTTGGGCATACAACGGCGTAGTGCGGATGCCCTCACAGGGCCTGGAGGCAATGATAATAACTCCTCTTCTGGGGGCAGTTCTGGCTGTGGTTGACCTCTAAAGGGTACGGGTATGTTATTTTCCTGACAATACCTACCAGCTACCTCCCCCGCCAGAATCATCATCTCCGCTACCATCAGCCGCGCGGGGGACATTTCTAACAGTTCAATGGATACCTCTTCTTCCCCCTTCACCTTGATGATGGCCTCCGGCATGGTTATCATAATGGAACCATTGTTTCTCCGCCACTGTTCCCTCTTCTTGGCCAGTTCTGCTAGTATGTATATCTCCTCCTCCCCCTGTACCCCCATATTCAACATCTCGTCCACGTCTTGGTAGGTGAGACGATAGGTGGGTTTGACTAGAGCAGGGGTGATTTTATACTCTAAAACCTGGCCATTGTCGTCTATAATCACGCCAAAGCTGAGGGCAGGGCAAATCTGACCTTGAACCAGACTCATGGGCCCCGTGGCCAATTCTGGGGGAAACATGGGAATTAGGCCCGTAGGCAGATAGAGACTAGTACCTCTCCTCCTGGCCTCCAAATCCAGGACGTCATTGGGGCTTACAATCCTGGTAGGATCTGCTATATGTACCCAAATCCTCATCCTCCCATCTGGCAATTGTTCTATGCTTAGTCCATCGTCTATCTCCGTGGTAGTCTCGTCATCTATGGTGTAGACTTTATGGGAGGTTAAGTCCAGACGGTGGTCCTTGTCAACAAACTCATTAGCGGCAATTTGAGCCAGGATAGAATTAGCCACTTCGCATACCTGTGGTGGAAATTTTTCAGGATAGGAGCTACGACGCAAAAAGATATTTTCGTGTTTACTCCATATCTTTAAGTCTACCAGTAATTGGAAGGCTGCGTCGGGAGTTTTGTTACGCCCTATTGCCTCTAGGATTTCCTGGGCCGCCTTGGGGGAATTGTCCGGTTGTAGTACGTATTTTTCCAGCTGCAAAAGACGGTTTTGGTCGTTTTCGTCCCAGGATACCTCTTCTCCCTCCAAAGCCGCCTTTACCTTCTGGATAAATAACTCTTTCTCCTGTTTCCTCTTAGCCTCTACCTCCATCTGGTGTTTGATTTCCTCCACCTGACTGCGGGGGCGAGGCTCATAAATGTCCCCTTTTTTCCTAAAATAGATCTTGTCTTCTTCTAACAAAATATGGGCTGCATAACAGGAGGCGGGGGTTGTCTGGTCAAAAATAAGGGATGCCAATTCGTCTGGGGTGATGGGTTGAGCCTCTTCTATCAACAACTCCCAAGCTAACTCTAGGTGGGAGTTGTCCAGGTGGGGCGTCACCTGTGCCAAAAAGGTGGGAATATCAGTATACTGATAAGAACCCCCCTTTACCTGGTATTCTACATCCTGTGGTCTAATTTTGCGGGGGTGCCCCTTTTCATCTAAGACAATCCAGTCTTTCTTCCCTTCCGGCTTCTCTACTACCGCCAAACGGCGAGTCCCATTTACCTTAAACTCAATTAAAGTGCCCTTTTCCACGGCAATCCTTCTATCTACCTCACTGGAATCACTACAAATGCTATTTCACTTATATAATTTACCACGGCTTGCTGCCTGGATTGGGTTTTTGGGCCTATCACCAAAAGACTATCCTTTGCTATAATTGCCACTTTAACAGATAATCCCAAACAAAATGGTAATGGTGGTGAAGATGATTCACAATACTACAATAGCTGAAGCCTTCGCCCGCAGAAAAGCTATCAAGATAATTAGTGGCCTTAACAATTTTGACGTACAAAACGTTACGGCTGTATGTAGAGCTGCTGAAATAGGTGGAGCTACATTTGTAGATATTGCTGCCTGTCCCCAATTGGTGGAAACCGTAAAGCAGTTGATTAGTCTGCCTGTCTGTGTCTCCTCTGTTTCTCCCCAAAGTTTAGCAGAGGCTGTCGCTGCTGGTGCCGACTTAGTAGAGATTGGTAACTTTGACAGTTTTTATCCCCAGGGTATTACCTTCTCCGCCTCCGATGTACTACGCCTCACCCATCACACCCGTGATTTGTTACCAGATGTGACACTCTCTGTGACAGTGCCCCATATTCTACCATTGGACGAGCAGGTGGAATTGGCACAGGCTTTAGTGGCCTCCGGCGCTGATATTATTCAAACAGAAGGTGGCACTAGCGCCAATCCCCATCATGGGGGTATTCTCGGTTTAATGGAGAAGGCTATTCCCACCCTCGCTGCTGCCTATGCCATTTCTCGGGCTGTTGAAGTACCCGTTATGTGTGCTTCAGGTTTATCTAGTGTTACAGCTCCCCTAGCCATTGCAGCAGGCGCCAGTGGTATTGGGGTTGGCTCAGCTGTTAATAAACTAAATGACGAAGTGGCGATGGTAGCTGTAGTACGTAGTCTGGTGGAAGCATTGAATTCCACTGCAGTAGTCGCTTCTGTGTAGTAAATTAAGAGGTGGGCTAGTCCCACCCCTAGGCGATGAAGCAAAGGCGGACGAAAGCGGTTGTTATTGTTAAATATTTCTTGTTGGTAATCATAGCATTGGGGATGTTATTCCCCCTATTATGGCTGATTAGTACCTCCTTCAAGTCGGCGGGGGAGGATATATTTTCCTTTCCACCACAGTTAATCCCAAAACAATTTACCCTAGAAAATTACCGCATAGTCTGGCAAAATTATCCCTTCGCCCGTTATTTATTAAATAGTACTATAGCCGCCGTTTTAACTGTTGTTTTAAACTTGTTATTTTGTGCCTTAGCAGCATATCCCTTAGCTAGATTGAAGTTTAAGGGGAGAGATTTTATTTTCGTCTTGGTTGTGGCTACTATAATGATACCCTTTCAAATAGTAATGATACCCCTTTACGTATTGGCGGTAAATCTGGGATTAAAAAACAACTATCTGGGGTTGATTTTGCCACAAATAGCCTCCGCTTTTGGTATTTTCCTCCTAAGACAGGCATTTTTAGGAGTGCCTAAGGAATTGGAAGAAGCTGGCAGAATGGATGGCTGTAACGAATTAGAAATTTGGTGGCATATTATGTTACCTGTTATTCGTCCTGCTATAATTACGCTGGCCACCTTTGTGTTTATAGGCTCATGGAGTGATTTTCTATGGCCTTTAATCATTCTAGATCGCCCCGAATATTATACTCTACCATTGGGAGTAGCCTCTTTGGCCAGTTCCCTCGACTTGAATTGGCGTCTGGTGGCCGCCGGTTCTATAATATCCCTTATACCCGTATTGGTGTTATTCTTTGTCTTGCAACGCTACATTATCCCCAATTCTATCACCACAGGTGTCAAGGGGTAAAAGGGGCTACTGGGAAGAAAATACTTCCAAACTTCTAAGACGGTTGATGGCGGCAGCTAATTCAAAACCCCTAAACATGGCTAAGTCTCCCTGGGGGGTGTCTGTTAGAATGTCTAATCCCCTCGTGTTTATATCTTTCATCACTAATTCTAAAACCTGGGCCAATGGTTTTTTTTGGCGCAGGTATGTCTCTTGGGCATATAATATGGCTAGGGCAATGGCACGTAGTTGACAAGGATCCACCAATTGCTCTACACAGGACAAATCAATGTTTTCCTCGCCAAATTCAATGCCAGTCAAGTCTCTAATTTGAATTTTAACCTCTTTTCTGCCACGACGGGCGGAAATGCTGTCAGGGTTGATTATCCTCTGGCTAACTTTGCCAAAATGAGAAGGCAATGACGAGGGATGCGGTTGAGGGAATTGTTTTATAATCTGTTTGGCTTTCTCTGTCACATCTATCGGTTGGAAACAATCCATAGCAATGACTAAGTCGGCTACATCTAGATAGTCACCACTACCCCCCATTACCAAAATGGTGGAAACCCCATAATCCCGATACAATAGCCTAATTTTATCAATAAAGGGCGTAATGGGCTCTCTGGTAACCAGTTGACGCATCCTGGCATCCCGAATCATGAAATTGGTGGCAGAGGTGTCTTCGTCTATGAGTAATAAACGACATCCTGCCTCTAATGCCTCTATAATGTTGGCACTCTGGGAGGTACTACCACTGGCATTAGTGGTATGAAAATTAGTAGTAGACTTGCCTTGGGGTAGGTTGTTTATAAAGGGGGATATATCTACACCAGTAATACTCCGTCCATCTTCAGCCCTAATTTTTACAGCTGTAGGGATGGTAACTACAAATTCTCTTCCATCTCCTGGAATATGATTATAAACTCCTAATTCCAAAGCCCTAAGGAGGGTAGACTTGCCATGATAGCCACCGCCAACGATAAGAGTTACCCCTTCTGGTATTCCCATTCCCCTGATTTTGCCACGATTAGGGCATTCAAATTCCACCTCTAGGGAGGGAGGAGACTCAAAGGAAACTACCTCCTCCCCCCGGAGGGGGAGACTAGAAACACCACTATCACGGGGTAAAATGGCACCATTGGCTACGAAGGCTACTAGTTTTCTCTGAGGGAGTTGTTGGCGGATATATTCAGCGTCTTCTACTGTTTCTACATGTAGTGTCGCCTGACGATGGTTTAAGGCTTTATACAGGAAACATTCTTTGACAATTTCTGGGATGTCTTCACACAACAACTCCAAGGCTTCAAAACCGAGAATTCTCCTACCGCTGGCAGGCAAACCCACCACTAAACGCACTTCTAGCCATTGGGAGTCAATCAAAATACTACTACGACGTAGAACTTCTTGTCCAATATTGGCAATAGCGATTAAGCCACTTTTACCACTTCCTCTCCGTTGACTGAATTTTTTCAGCGTCTCTGCCGCCTGTCGGTGGAGGTAGTCGCATAAGGCAACATTACGGATGGGAGAGGAATAGAGACTGGGAGGGAATTGGGCCACAGTTTGGGGTATTCTAATTCTAATTTTACTGGGGGGAGCAAAGGGGTCACTTTGGACTTTATCTATTATCAACTGGAAATTGGGATTGCTAAATTGATATTCCCCCTTTATGCTTTTATAGGCGGGATAGCCCCTCCCCTCAAGGCTTTTTAGTAATTCCTCTAGGTGTTGCTTTTTCCTCATGACTGTGGACTGGATTCTGCCAACCGGATTTATGATTATAGACTTGTTATGGGTGTTTAGTAGCCATAATTTTTCCCTATTGATTCTTTTCTGTCAGACATGCCGCTTTTATAATTTCCCCCCTTCTTGCTAAGATCTATTTTAGAAAAAACCCCCGCCCATAAGCCATTTCCATCCAAAAAACACCCGGGAAACAGGCACAATGGCAGAAGGCGATGGCCTAAGAATGTTGAAACATAAGCCGGAATAGTATATCATAACCATGTGCCCTTACACCGTTGAACTACCACTACACCCAAAAAAGTTGGCTGAGGGATAAGCGGAAACAGTAGCAAGGAATCAGAGGAAATGGGTGACTATTGGATTCTGGCGAATAGTTGCAGAGAAAAGGGGCAAGGGGATGATAAGGGGTTACAATAACCATGGGATAGCTGGTAACGAGGGTAGTAGTAGTTTGGTTAAAGCTACCATGGGGCAACTGGCAAAAAGAGGGGTAGTCG
The DNA here is from genome assembly GCA_015295805.1 of Geminocystis sp. M7585_C2015_104. Lineage (NCBI taxonomy): Bacteria > Bacillati > Cyanobacteriota > Cyanophyceae > Chroococcales > Geminocystaceae > Geminocystis > Geminocystis sp. M7585_C2015_104. The sequence goes on from DVEF01000003.1 coordinate 7,572, forward strand.
GCTGGTTAAAATAAGCATAGGGCAACGACTGGTAACTTTGTCATATTTAGCTATCGTGGTGGGGATAGGCCATTTTGTGTAAATTCATACACTCATCGAATTCTACTTCGGTGAGGTAACCCAATTGTAAGGTAGCCTGTTTAAGGGTGAGATTCTGCTTGTAGGCAAGCTGGGCAATTTCTGAAGCCTTGTCATAGCCTATTTTAGGTGTCAAGGCGGTGACTAACATTAAAGACTGATTTACTAGCTGTTGTATCCTTTCCCTATTGGGTTTCATGTCTTTTACGCAGTATTGAGCAAAATTACTACAACCGTCTGCCAAAATCTTGATAGACTGAAGGACATTATAGATAATAAGGGGTTTATATACATTCATCTCTAGGATGCCACCAGCCCCGGCTATAGTTACAGCTGTATCATAACCTATTACCTGTACTGCTACCATGGCCAAGGCTTCACACTGGGTTGGGTTGACTTTTCCTGGCATAATAGAAGATCCTGGCTCATTAGCTGGCAATTCTAACTCATAAATACCCGCCCTTGGCCCACAAGCCAGTAAACGAATGTCATTAGCAATTTTGTATAATGAACAGGCTAGGGTTTTGAGGGTGGCACTTAACATTACCATGGCATCATGGGCCCCCATTACGGTAAACTTGTTAGGAGCGGAGACAAAGGGTAAACCAGTAATGGCGGCTATATGTTGGGCTACCCTTTCTGCAAAACCCGGTGGCGCATTAATACCAGTTCCTACAGCAGTACCACCTAGGGCTAATTGATAGATGCCAGGCAAGGCGTTTTCAATCCTGTTGAGGTTATCCTCTAGCATCCCCACATAGCCGGAGAATTCTTGCCCTAAACTCAAGGGTACAGCATCTTGAAGGTGGGTACGTCCTATTTTTATAATATCCTTCCAGGCCTCTGCCTTTTCTGCCAGAGCGTCTCTCAGTCTTACCACTCCTGGGATTAGACGTTGTTTGACGGCGATAGCTGCGGCAATATTCATGGCAGTGGGAAAGGCATCATTGGAAGACTGAGACATGTTAACATCATCATTGGGGTGGATGGGGTTTTTGCTTCCTAATTTTCCCCCGGCAATTTCTATGGCGCGATTAGCAATCACCTCATTTACATTCATGTTAGCTTGAGTGCCACTGCCTGTCATCCACACATGGAGTGGAAAATGGCTGTCTAGTTTCCCTTCCAGAATTTCGTCTGCCACCTGGACTATTAATTTGGCTTTTTCTGGGGCTAATTTTCCTAATTCTTGATTAGTAATTGCTGCAGCTTTTTTAACTATTGCCAGCGCCTTAATTACTTCTATAGGCATCAAGTCTTCCCCTATAGAAAAATATTTTAGGGAGCGTTGGGTTTGAGCCCCCCAATAGCGATCAGCTGGCACTTCTATCTCGCCAATACTGTCTTTTTCTATACGGTTATTCTTCTTTTCCATAAGGTTAAAATTTATCTCTGTCTTCTCCTTGGATTTTATCACGAATTGGCCTTTTCTTTGCCAAAAAGCCGAGAATCCAACTTGTTTAGAATAGCTGATAACTGCCAATGTTGGGGTTTGATAAAAAAATTATTAAAAAAAGAATTGACAGCGGTATATGCCTACCATAAAAACCCCACAAGGAGGGAGAAGAATTTAGTTTATAGGACAAACAATTCTTGAGATGGAATTTGTAAATGTCAGAGAAAAAACCCTTTGACCTATAGGTTGGGACAGGGGCTAACACCGGCACAAGGGGATATATTTCTTACTTTCTATCCTCTTAAACCTACTCCTTGTTGGTTTATGGGACAACTCTCAATTTGCCTGGATAATTCTTCCAAGCGGGGGGGTAGTTTTCAGAAATCCCTATCAGTTACTGCAGCAAAAGTCACAAAGCCCCCATCCTATCTATTACTATTCTGATTCTATCAGATTTGGGGACTTTCGTGCCGGCTCAAGGCGTAATTATGGTGTCATCAAGAGATAATTAAGAAAACATCTTCCCCTTCTACAATGGTCATCCCATAGCCGGTTGTATGTACAACAAGGCTGGAGTTGGAGAAGCGTTGTAGTCTAACACCCATTAGTCTGACCAGTGTCTGGAAGATGGGGGGGTGTGACATTATTGTGGGGGTGAGTAGATGTTAGGGGGTGGAAAAAAGGGGGTTTGGCAAGGGCAATGAAAAGTTAATATCCAATGGCCTTTGGGGACGAAAATTAGAGATAATTGGGACTAACTTGCAATTATGGGCTAAATTCTGGGCCAATATGTCTAAAATCATCGTGATGGTGCATGGCATTTCCGACACTGGTGATGTCTTCCAGTCTCTTGCTAGCCATCTTCAAAAACAGGGTTACCAAACCTACGCACCAGACTTGACACCTAGTTATGGACTAGAAGATTTAACAAAACTTGCCATCAAACTTAAACACTACATAGACACCACTATACCCAGGGGGAGTATTAACCTCCTGGGTTTTAGCATGGGGGGATTGGTTACACGTTACTATCTCCAGAGACTTAATGGGATTGAGAGGGTTAAAAAGTATATTACCATTTCTGCGCCCAACAATGGCACCATAACGGCTTATTTTCTCCCCTTTGCCGGGGTTGTCCAGATGCGTCCCAACAGCAATTTTCTCAATGACTTAAACCAAGATAGACACTACCAGTTGGGGAGTTTGGAGATACTAAACCTTTGGACACCCTTTGACATGACAATTATACCTGCTAAAAGTTCCCTTATGGGTCTTGGCTTGGAGAAAAGCATCCCCGTTTGGACTCATCGTTGGATGTTAGAAGATAAAAGGGTTTTTGCACAAATTACTCAATTCCTGGCCGCTCCAAACACCTAGTACCCCCCCTTTACCCCCCTCCGCCTACCTTTTTTTTTCTTCAAATACC
>DVEF01000004.1 GCA_015295805.1 Geminocystis sp. M7585_C2015_104
CGGTTGTTAGAAAAACGGTTTGGCACCCTCCCTCAACAGTTGTTAAACAGGTTGCAGCGACTGGAAAGAGAACAATTAGAGAGTCTGGGGGAAAGCCTGTTTGATTTCAGCCAATTGTCTCAAGTAGAAGACTGGTTGCGGGAAAAGGGCATCATGTAGCAAAGGGGAGATAACTAGGAGTTAATTGCCTTGACAAATTGTTGCGTCAGCAAATCTACGCCAGTGATTGCTGTGCCCACCACCACGCAAAAACAGCCTAGCTGAAGTGCTTTTTTGGCCTCTGTAGGAGTTTTGATGCCCCCCTCACAAATCACAGGCTTGTCAACTGTTTTAACCAATTCGGCTATGAATTCAAAATTGGGGGGTATTAATCCCCTAGTCTTTTCAGTGTATCCGTAGAGGGTAGTACCAATGAAATCAGCACCCAACTGTTGAGCCGATATGGCATTCTCAATAGTGTCAATGTCAGCCATTACCAGCTTGCCCAACTTGTTGTGAATGAAAGTAATAATATCCCTGAGTGTTTCCCCCCAGGTTCGTAACCTGTCTGTGGCATCTATGGCCACTATATCGGCCCCGGCCATGGCAACCGCTTCGGCTTCTTGACAACGGGGGGTTATATAAATAGGGGAATCCAAGCCAGTTTTTTTCCATAACCCAATAATGGGGGTGTCAGGCAACGACTGACGCACTGCCATAATGTGACTGGGAGTGTCAATTCTAACCCCCTTAGCCCCCTGGTTGATGCAAGCCCTCGCCATAGCCGAGATGATAAAGGGCTCATTGAGGGGGGAAGAAACTGGAGCCTGACAGGAAACTACAAGACTGGACTTTAACTGGTCAAAAATAGTCATGGTTGTGGGTGAGGAAGACTATCAAATTTAGATTGTAAACTCCCTCTCCCATAATTTTCCCCCCTTTATCCCCTTCCCAGATTAGTCCAGAGACTTCATTTCCCTTAGGCTATTGTAGTTCACCTCTATGGAGGGGCCCATGGATGCCGATACATGCATACTACGCCAATAGCGCCCTTTAGCCCCTGGTGGGCGATTACGATCTACTGCCTCTTGTACTGCCTTAAGGTTAACTAGCAAGTCTTCAGCGGGGAATGATGCTTTACCGAAGATGACATGGACAATACCGGTGCGATCGGCTCTAAATTCCAACTTGCCCGCCTTGAATTCCTGTATGGCAGTGGCCAAGTCATTAGTGACTGTGCCACCCTTAGGGGAAGGCATCAAGCCCTTAGGACCTAGTATTCTACCCAACTTAGCAATTTTGGGCATCATATCAGGGGTAGCTATGAGTACATCAAAGTCCATCATCCCCTGTTGAATCTGCTCGATCAACTCCTCTTCGCCTACTATATCCGCGCCCGCCTCATTTGCTTCTCTCACCTTTTCCCCGCGGGTGATGACGGCCACTCTTACCTTTTGGCCAGTCCCTTTGGGCAGAGTGACAGTAGTTCTCAATTGCTGGTCAGTGTATTTGGGGTCTATCCCCAGGCGGATGTGAACCTCGGCGCTCTCGTCAAATTTGGCTGTGGCGGTCTCCTTCAATAGTTTGAGCGCCTCCAAGGGTTCATACGGTCTTGGTTCCACCTTTGCCAGTGCTTCTAGGTACCTGCGACTGTGTTTTTTAGCCATTTATTTTCTCTCCTTGGGTGAACTAACGAAGTCAAAACTTCTCCCCTATTATTAAAATTTCTCAACTATTGGGCGAGTTTAACCAACAATTCTAGTCGACAATAGTAATGCCCATATTGCGAGCTGTCCCGGCGATAATTCTCATGGCCGCCTCGATGTCATTGGCATTCAAGTCGGGCATCTTGGTTTGGGCAATTTCCCGTAGTTGTTCCCTAGTAATTTTACCTACCTTAGAGCGGTTAGGTTCTTTGGAGCCCACTTCTATGCCAGCGGCCTTTTTGAGCAGTACCGAGGCGGGAGGAGTCTTGAGGACGAAGGTGAAACTCCGGTCCTCATAGACGGAGATTTCTACCGGGACAATCATGCCCGCCTGGTTAGCGGTTTTAGCATTGTACTCCTTACAGAAGGCCATGATGTTGACCCCGTGTTGACCCAAAGCAGGGCCAACGGGGGGTGCGGGGTTAGCCTTCCCCGCAGGCAGTGCCAGTTTAATTACCGCTACAACTTTCTTTGCCATTATTCAGTCTACCTCGTAATACAAACCCTTACTAACCTTGTTTTTCAACCTGATTGAACTCTAATTCCACCGGGGTGTCCCGGCCGAAGATGGACAAGAGGGCTTTAAGTTTGCCCCTTTCTGGGCTTACCTCGATGACCTCCCCGGCAAAATCCTTGAATGGGCCGGCAATGACAAGTATTTTATCACCTACCCGCAAATCGATCTTAACCACCGGCTCGGCGGCATCAGTCTCTTTAAAAATGCGGGCCACCTCCGCCGGCGACAGGGGCACAGGTTTGACATGACCTCTGCCTCTCCCCACGGTGCGGCGTTGTTCTGCACCCACAAAGTTGATCACGTTAGGGGTGCTTTTCACAATCTGCCATACTGTGTCATCCAGTATCATTTCCACCAGGATGTAGCCCGGCAAAATTTTTTCCGTGCCATGGACTCGGCTACCATCCTTTTTCACCTTCACCGTTGGGGCCTGGGGTATGCGGACTTGCAGGATGCGATCGGCCAAGTCGAAACTCTGGATTCGTTGTTCCAGGTCCGCTTTGACCTTTTTCTCACATCCAGAGGCCACCTGTACCACATACCACCGGGGTTTGTCATCTGCCTTCCTCTGGGTTGTTTCCGCTTGGGGAGAGTCGGACAATTGACTCATCAGAACACCTTCCCTGCCATCCAGCCAAACAATTGATCTACAATGTAGATGAGTGTAGCCACGAGAGTGACCATTAGCAGTACGGCTACCGACTCACTTACCAATTGTTGACGAGAGGGCCAAACCACCTTGGCTAGTTCCTGTTTAGTTTCTTCCAAAAAGCCGGTGGGAGTCTGTTGGCTTTTTTTAGCCTCAGCCTCTTCGGCTTTTTTTGCTTTTATTGTCTCTTTGTTGGTGTTGGTCACAGTCTTTCCCCCGTTCATTTTACCAAGAGGGCGGGTCCATGCCCACCCAATCCTTATTATATGCTCCTATCCCCTCCCTCCCCTTCGGTTGGCCTATAGCCTCGCTTATGGCCTTCAAACCATTATAACAACACCCATGCTGTCCCGTCAATTTGCCCCCTACACCACGCCCTTGCAAATGGGCCTGGGGTGTAAAGCAGAAAATCTCCCTTTAGGTTGATGAGAATCATTCGAGAAACCACTAATAGGTCCTGCTTGCTAGGGGGTTAAGCCAAAGGCCTTGTATTTTTTCTTCGGGCTTTTCAAAACCAGCTCATTAGAAAAACTCTTGGTTTACTGACAAAATATTGACATATGGTAGTAATAGACCACAACTCAACCACAGTATATTTAACTACAAAAAATTACAAATTCCCTCTTTCCAACGAAAAAAGAGCACAGATATACGGAAAAATATCCCTAGAGGGGCTAGCCAGACTACAAGAGAAGTGTCAACAATTGGCCAGTTTCCCTAAGAATAATCCGACACTGATTCAAATAGATGGCGTCCCGAATAATAAAACCATTGAAGTAGTTGACGACCGTATAATGGGGGAGGCAGTGGCTAAATGGGAAAAGAGTGGTAGATAAGGAAGGTAACTGGAAACAAGTTTAGTTGGGACCGAGAGTATGGAAGACACCATGACGATGTTGCTGCCAACGCCATCATCGCCCACCACACGAAGGCAGAAGTGGATATTATAGGGGTGAGAGAAATAATAAATGCGCCAATGGGAGGTAGAATAAGGTATTGGATGAATTTGATGAGTAAAAAAAAAAAGAGGACTCCTGTAAATGGCATTATCAGCCATTCAACCCGCTCTTTCCCCAGAATTCCCCTTCAAAGGGTCTACACACAACGATTTTCGCCAAATAAAAACCACCCACTCCCCCTCCTCGGACTGAAGACCATGAGAAACTTCTGAGAAACCCCTATCTCAGTTTGTACGGGTCGCCCCCCAAAACCCTTGCATGGGGGTCATTCAAGCTGGGGGCGGTGGGATTTGAACCCACACGACCGGTTTAGGGTCAACGGATTTTCATCCCCCTGTAACTTTCGTTACTGCTGTTGTTCAGCCACAGCATGGGGGATTGGACTCTCCCTTTACCCTCAGCCGAACTGTTAGGGTAGTTCCCGTCGAGTCTCTGCACCTTCCCGCCACGGTCTGACGGGCTTGGCTCAGGATTGCCATATCGGGTGCTTGCCCCGACTTAGGTTCCCCTGAATTTGAGAACTTACACTTATAGGGTTTCCCCTATAAGGCTCAATTACCTTAAGTCCGTAGCGTCTACCGTTCCGCCACGCCCCCGGTAATATCACTGACGCTTCCCCATTATAGCACACTGGAGACGAAAAAACAAGAGATTAGAGAGGGTTTGCGGGCAGAAGAGAGGGGGAGGAAAAACACTTTTCTTGCTCACTTTTGACGAAGTCGTAGTAGTCTTGTACCAGTTGAGACATCAGTCTGTTCTTGATTCTACCTAGTACCCCCCTTAAAAGCCCATTCCCAGTACTCAACAACAGTGGTTTTGGTGTCAACCACAAGGGGGGCGGTAAATCAACGGTCACTTTTAGGTTGGCTTCCCCCCTCAGGTATACTCTCCCCTCCTTCTCTTGGGGCACTAGTTGACCCTCTAGTTGCAGGGAAAAACGACGGTTGAGATATTCTAACCCCCTCAGCTCACAGGACACCGACTTGAGGTAAACATGACCCTCTGGGGTTGCCCACACTCTTAGTACTGCTGTAGGCTGAAAGTAGTACAAGTCCAAAAAACCTAGAGGTTGCATTTGTATACGATAACAATCATCGCCCAGGGGCTTCATTAGTTTCTTGTCAGCAATGGCCTTTACCAGTCGCTGGGGTTGACGTAGATAATGGCAGATTGGTATTTCCTGTGGTTTTACCTCTATATTGACACTTTCCTTTGCCTCAAAAATGATTTGCATAGTTATGTTAATTTTTTTACCGTCTTTATCTTAATATAACTTAACATTTTGCTGGAAGGGGAATTATTGGTGCATGGCCCTGGCTAACTCGGCGGCTACCTCTGGACGGGAAAACTCGGGGGGGGGTAATTCGCCACGCCTCAGCATTTCTCTCACCTTGGTGCCGGACAGGTGAATCCGTTGTTCGGGGGTGGCTGGGCTGGTTTTGGAGGTAGCCATCTGTTGGGTTACAGTACACCAGAAGGCGTGTTCAAACTTCAGGGGAATAATGCCAATTTCTTCTGGGGCAAATTCGTCAAATATCTTCTGGGCGTCATAGGTGCCATAATAATCCCCCACTCCCGCATGGTCTCTTCCTACTATGAAATGTGTACAACCGTAGTTCTTGCGGACAAGGGCATGGAAAATGGCTTCCCTAGGACCCGCATAACGCATAGCGGCAGGGTTTATGGCCAAAATTACCCTATTTTTGGGGAAGTATTTTTCAATCATGATCTCATAGCACCGCATGCGCACGTCGGCGGGAATGTCATCACTCTTGGTAGCGCCCACCAAGGGGTGCAAGAAAAGCCCATCCACGATCTCCATAGCACATTTGATGATGTACTCGTGAGCCCGATGAATAGGATTACGGGTTTGAAAACCTACTACTGTTTTCCAGCCCCTCTCTACAAACATCTTCCTGGACTGGGCAGGATCTATCTGATATTGTGGAAACAGGGGATGAGGTTCCCTGTGTAACAACCAAATAGGTCCTGCCAGATTCACTTCCCCTTGTTGGTACAACACTTGTACCCCGGGGTGCTTCTCATCATCAGTACGGTAGACGTTGATGGCCTCATGAGCCTTGTTATAACGGTATTTCTGGGTCAGTTCCAGTACCCCAACAAATCGCCCCTGGGGGTCATCCAAACGCACCCAGCTGCCTTCCTTTAGGGTGTCCGCAACCTCCTGACTCACCGAAAGGGTAATAGGCAACGACCAAGGTAGCCCATTTTTCAAACGCATCTCTTCTATTACCCTCTCGTAGTCCTCCTGATTCATAAAACCATTAAGTGGACTATATCCCCCAATGGCAATCATAATCAAATCCGAATAGGCTCGCTCATCCAGCCTTACTCTGGGCAAGTGTGAAGCCTGTGCCATGAATTCGTCCCTCTCTGCCGGGGTAGCCACTCTATTTACTAAATGTCCCCCATGAGGCGCAATTGTCTCTACTGTCCTACTCATCCCCAATTTCTCCTCTTTTGTCCACTTCTCTTCCAATCCCTATCCTATCAGGCAATGGACAGCCCTTCAAAAAAAATTCTCTTAAGAATTGAAAGTTATATTGCTATCTAGTTATAATGCTATTAGGCTTGTCAATAAGGGGCCGAGAACAGCACCTAGAAAACTGAATCAGGGATCATAACCTTCATCGTCGCACCGCTAGTGGACGTGGTGCCCACCGCCAATGCCATTGGCTTGCACTCCCTTAGGGGGGACGGTGGGAGTTTCCTATCTATCGGTAGCCTACTCTGCCCCCATGTCTGCTACTACGGCAGTCTGGTAACCCCTCGCGAAACCACTAAAACCGAATCTCAAAACTGTGGGTAGAAATTCGGCCAGGGGAAAGAAACCTACAACATCGTGGTAGCTCATGGTTGTTTTGGCAGGCTGATTTTCTAAACTTCTTCCCGGGGGCATGGCCGGTGGTGGGTGTCTAGTTTGCTAGTGTAGCCGCCTGCTGTTCGCCCTCAATCTCAATGGCTTCAACTTCAACCGCTCCATCCTCGACATTTATGGCCGTGTCATCAACGGCTACGCCAACATTGGGATTGAGGCAATGCACCCTCGCAACGTCCACAACTTCCCTCTAGACTTGGCTAGCGCCGTTTCCACTTCCGTGTCCCTGATTTGTGGCTAATTTCCTCGATTTCTCCTGCACCCTTTTTTAACCCCCTGGGGTAACTCGGGGGGTTTTTCTTTTGCTCTACCCCTGAAAAATACAATTTTCCCTCAAATATGCCCCCAATTACTCCCTAAATACCCTACTTTCTCTTCGTTAATACTCCTTATTTTTAATTTTTTTTTCTAAAAATTTGCCCCATATTTTCTATTATAATATTTCCTGGTATTTAAACCTTTGCTTTGCAAAATGTTCTGGTTTTTCTAGATAAAAAATGGCAAAACAGATATATCATGCCGGGGAATTTTACATATAATATCATTCCTAGAATAATGTCTATAATTGGCGAATGTATATCAGCATAATCCCATGGTTTAATATACAAAAATGAAGAATATTGGCCTAGGTAAAAGTAAACGTTAAATGCGGCATTTGATAACATGAGCGGAAGACGAAAGAGGCAACATTATCAATCAGCATTTAAGGAAGTGACAACAGGCATGTCGTGAGGAGAATTGGTGTCTGGTGACTGAATTGAAGTCTACAATCCTAGCATAGTACTTGCTTATAGGCTCAAAGACTGTCCACTCCCCTTAGCAGGCTACCCCGCAAAAAAACAGCCACACCAGTAGTTACTTTTAGCGAGTTTAAAGAGTCTCGCCTGGGTGGAATATTAATTTCTCCCTATTTATTCCCTAATACTCTCTTTTGACTGTAGGATTATTATTACTGCAGTTGCCGACTCCCTATTGCTGAATTAACTACAGAAAATTATTATCATTCTTATACAGCAAGTTATCTCCCATTTTTAGATAGCCTAATAATAACCCACCTAACCCCTACATCCTACCCCCTACACCCTACATCCTACCTCCTAAATTGGCCTTTTGGGAGAAGAAATAATAAGTCAGTGGTTGAAAGGAAGGGATTGCAGGATATTATAGGAGGAGTTTTTCGGCGGAGGGAGGACATAATATGATTAAAATTGGTCGTTTGGGGGAAGAAATAGTAAGTCAGTGGTTGGAAGGAAGGGGCTGCAGGATACTATATAGGAATTGGCATTGTATATGGGGGGAAATAGACTTAATAGGATGGGAGGAGTTTTCTAACACTCTGGTATTTGTGGAAGTGAAAACCAGAAAGACAAGAAAAAACTGCGAAAATTGGAATAACAGTGGTATTCTCGCCGTAAACCAACAGAAGGAAAAAAAACTAAGACTGGTTGCGGATAAGTTTCTTTTTGAGAATCCCTCCTTTGCGGAGAAAAACTGTCGTTTCGATGTAGTTATAGTCGAATATGAACCGGCTTCTAGCAGTAGCAATTGGCAAAAAGAAGCGGGAGTTTTTTATTATCAGGGGTGTGAGTTTAAAATCGTCGACTATATTGCCAATGCTTTGTAAGAGGGGGATATTTCTTGTAGGACAATGCCATGTTATATTATCAAATTTGATTGGCACTTATTTATACTACCCTATGAAGTCTGTATCCTCCCCCACCAAAATTATTGTTTCCGTAGTCGCAGTTGTTTTGCTAGTTATAATAGGCATTGTGAGTTTAGGTTTTCTCCCCGTCTCCATTTCCTCCCCGGCGGAGGTAAAAAAGAATCCGGAGGGAGTGGCATTCATCTCAAAACAATCCCCCCTAGTGGTGTCCTTATTGGGAAATCCGGAAAAGGGGTTGGGAAGCTTGTTGGCTATTCTAGCAAATAATAAGGGACAAGAGAAAATAAAGTCGGCCCTGAATGAATTACGCAACAATTTCCTGAGGCAGACGGGGGTGGAATCTTTGGGAGAGATTAAATCCTGGTTGGGAGATGAAGTAACCTTTGCCGTTACCAGTCTAGACTGGGATAACAATGAGGATAATGGGATTGAGGCAGGTTATTTACTGGTTGTAAAAAATAAATCCCCGCAGTTGGCAAGGGAATTTTTACAGAATTACTATAGTCAAGAGGCAGTAAGTGAGGAGACAGAATTGGCAGTAGAGGATTATCTAGGAGTGAAGATTGTTTATAAGTATCCCACCTCTCCCCATTCCCCCACCAAGCCGGTAGCGGCTGCTGTAGTTGCTGATTTTGTTGTTTTTGCCAATCATTTATCTGTTTTAAAAGAGGCTTTGAATAATCTGCAAGCAGTAGAGTTGAGTCTAGCACAAGACAGTGATTATCAAAAATCCATTGCCTCCCTGCCGGCGAAAAAGATAGGAATTGTTTACGGAAATCTTCCTTCTACCCTTGCCTGGATTAATAAAAAAGCAAAGGTGACTGATGCTAACATACATCAGAATTTGACTCTATCACTGGTAGCTAATGCCAAGGGGATAATTAGCCACATAGCCTTGTCAGGATTATCCCCTTCTGTCAACAAATCCCCACATTTTACAAGCCTACCTGCCACCCTAAGTTATATTCCTGAAGACAGTATAGCCCTTGTAAGTGGTGGAAACCTAAAACAACTTTGGCAAGACATACAAGATAGTAAACACCCATCAGCAGGGATATTGAAACAAGCTATATATCTGTTGGAATCAGGGATAGGGGTAAACTGTAGGCAGGAGATTTTCCCCTACATCAATGGCGAGTATAGTATCTCCCTTAGAGAAAACAGGGAAACTCAATCTTTGGATTGGTTGCTGGTGAAGGAAAAAGGGGATATTCTGCTAACCTCCCACCTAGACGAGATTGCCAGGAAACAGCAATGGAATATAAGTCAATTACCCTTTCATGACAAAAGTATCACTGTTTGGACAAAAGTAACAACTGCTTCGGGTAATAAAAACGCCTCTCTAACAACACAAGTAAAAGGAATACATCTAGAAACTGAAGCCTATGAGATTATTACCAATACTGTCAACTACCTTGAGGAAATCTTCCCCCAGCCTAAGGAAAGTATTGTTGACTCAACTGCCTTCCGGGAGAATATAAGCTGGCTGCCGAAGGAGAATAACGGTTATCTTTATCTCCAGTGGCAGAGAATATCTCCCTATATAACTAGTCGTTTTCCCCTCATTGGGATTATAGAGTTAACATTTAAACCCCTCTTTGACAACCTCCAGTCTATCACTATTACTAGTGAGGGCATAAAAGACGGTATTTTTTACAGCAGTGTCTTCTTACGCTTTTCCCCGTGAATGGGAAAAAGGGGGATGGTAGGCAGTGGTATCTTTTTCCTTCTTGCCTGGCGGGGGAGGGATTTTATACCAATGATAATCATTGTTATACTATCTCTGCCTGAGGGGAAGTAGCCAGTCTACGTCTACATAGAAACAACAAAACCCCCCTGTGGTGAGGGCAATCATCATCCTGCCTTCAGCAAGGTTATATTGTCAAGGGTTATCTCATAATAGGGAATGACAGTTATTATTTTAAATCCAAGGGGCAATTGAAGAATAATTACGGGAAAATATGAAAAAAACAATAGTAAAAAACCACAGGCTACTATGGCAAGCAAAGTAAGGAAAGGGAATAGGAGGCTTAAGGATAGAAGAAGAAAGTGGTTTGGATACGGGGGAGGGAGAAGGCTAGGGGGGTGACTCAATGTAGACGAATGATAATTATTCTCTTGTATTCACGGTGGTTGGGAAAAGAGTAACTAGTGTGGAGATGAGGAGTAATCATTCCCTCTGGGGAGTAGTAACCGGTTGAATAGCAATAGCAATTTCTCTCTCATCTTCAAGGATTATCCAGATATGCTAAAAGGAGGTAGCAGGAAAAAAAGCCTGCAAATAGCAATTGTCTGTTGTGGCGGAGAGGAAGGCCACTAGCAGAGACACAAGTAATAATCTCCCTGTGGGATTGCCTGGAAATGGAAAACAACTGATTGCTTACCGACGACAATTAATGACAATCACTACCAGACAGTAGAAAACAATAATCCATTTTTAGGGGTTATTTAGTGATGGAAAGTCGGCGACTGCAGAGGTGATAACCATTATTCCATTTAGGGGGGAAGGGAAAATGACTGATGTAAGGCGAAAAAGAGGGGAAATAGTAGTCAGGAGAAGATAACTAATCTTCTTTTGTGGAAAATAGTAACCGGTTAAATGGCAACAACGATTACCCTCCCTTAGGGATTATCCAGACATAACAAAGGAGATAGTCAACAAAGCCAACAACCATTATTTTTCGTTGTCGAGATAACTACTAACCAGTATGCCTTCATGGGGAAAAGGGTAACCAGTGGAAAACAATTACTTCCCAAAAATTCTCCGGCAATGGGAAGTAACTAACTGCACATTTAACCACTTGGAAATTTAAAGTGGGGAGGTGGAAATAATAATGCTTTTCTGGGGATTATTGACTCGGGAAAAGTAGCCAGTCACACGTGAATAATAATCAAAATCTTAAATTCTGAAACAGAGAGATAAGCTAGTTTCTTGCCTCCTTGGGGTGACTAAGGGATAATGGGGAAATTAACCTCTGGCAGACGAATGATAATAATTCTCCTGCGGTTGGGAGTAAGTGTATATTTCCATAACAATTCTCTACCGGCAAGAGGTGGTAGCCACCGGCAACGGGAGAAAGAGAATCATTTTTTCACATAGAGTTAGTGGGGGTGGAACTTAGGGGGTAGGATGTAGGGAGATGGGATTTAGGGTAAGGGAGTAGGGTGTAGGCAGTGGGATATAAATAGAAGGTAGGATTTGGGGGTAGGATTTGGGGTTGGGGTATAGGGTGTATAATAAGAATACGTAGGTGTTGCTGGATTCTGGGGACACTGAGTTATACAAAAATACATATTGAAAGATTATTGAGAATTTATTGGAATATATGGCAAGAAAATCTAACAATAATGGAAATACATACACTGGTGAGAGGGCAAATATAAAACATAACAGGAAGTGAGTAAAGGGGAGTTTTATAACAAGACTGCTATTGAATCACCAGCAGACAAAAAAATTTTCTCTCCCCTACTTGTGGGCAATTATTAGAAACCATTAGACTAGAAACCATTAGATTGGAAGGCTGACATGGGATCATCCAAGAAAAGCCCCAGCATACACTAGTTTTTGCCCACCAGGAGGAAACCAAATGTTGTTTTCTTCCCCCAACCAATAGTGGCTGTTGACTGAGGTGGAGACGTCAACTATTATTTCCTCCTTCCCGGCTACTAATAGAAACTGGCAGACATAGAATACACCAACTATCTATTGTCTCCCCTTGGACAGCTGTTGGGCTTCTACTTGAAATGTTTCACCAGTGGAGGCTGACATAGAAGACAGTAACTTTTATTTCCTGGAGGCAACCGCAGACACTGACTTTTGCCAACCTCTTCAGCTACTATCGTTTCCTTCAATTCTATGCCTCTAGTAGATATTGGATAGTCTTAATACAAGATTATTACACAACTAGATTTTGATTTTGATTTTTACTCCCTCCAGCCATCAGTTATTAGATCAGTTATTGGACATTAGCCAAGGCAGAATATGACAACTAGATATTATTTCTTTTCCCGGTTACTAAAAGATACCAACATTAGATGTTGATTTCTACTGTTATCTTCCTCCTGGCTACCAGTAGACAGGGGTTGACGGGGAATAACTCACTTTCCTTGTCACCACCGGCATCAATAAACCTCCCCCCGCCTACTAACTACCAAAAGACATTAACCATTATTTTCCCCCACCACCTACTCACTGGCTATGCCACCAGGTCAGTCTTGTCTTTCCCCTTCATTTTCATTTTTTCATCCGCCAGTTGCCGGGTTTTTGAATCAGTATTTCACTGTCAATAGCCAATATCCAACCGCCCCACTAAAACTTTCTACCAAAACCTTCTAGTAGTCGCCAACACCCTAGGCTAAAAAATATACTCGTAAGTCAGTTCCACAAAACAGCAAAAAAATGCCAAATTTTCTGTATAAGCCATTAAAAGCCCCCGAAAATCACCCACAATCCTGTACAATCCCGTTAATTTAATTCTCCGATGGTATTTTCAGTCACTCCCTTTTTTTCTTCAATTTGTCTTGTCTCGTCAAACAAATAGCCTGTTTCCCTTCCTTTCCCTTTTATTGTCCCACGGAAAATTCCTATTTCTTTCTATTGCCTATGTTATTTTTTTCTTTTCCCCTTGACAAAACCTGCCCATACAACAGGCGGGTTGCGGGGGTGTGTCGGGGTTTGCGCCTGCCATCTTAATGAAAAAAAATTACTAACAAAAACCCTGGGGAATGCAGTGGGTAAGCTGAGGACAAGGGCAATTTTATTCGGAACTAATATCATCTAGAGCCGGAGAACAGGGGACAAGAGGGGGCAAGAAGGTGAAAAGGGGAAGGGAAACTAGTCAACCACCTCCAGTTGGTCAATTCGGAACCATGTGCTGGGGGTAGGAGTATAAAATTTAACAAGGGCATACTCGTCATTCAAATCAAGGACTTCACCCTTACTTTCAAATATATAGGAGGGGAAACGAGGATCACTAGCCTTAGCTTCCAAACTCCCCTCATATCTCTCTCTAATTACCTTTACCAGACTTCCTTTTTTTATTTTTGCAGCCATACCCTAACATTCTCACTACTGTCTACAACCACTATCATACCCCATGGGCGCACCACCAGCGGGAATAAAACAAACGGCACGCCCCTTTACAAGTTGGTGACGGACAGGGTGTGGGTTTAGAGTCTCAATACCCCCGAGGGAAAATCTCATGGGCCCTTTGAGAAACCTTCTTACTATTTTGCCCCCTCACCGCCCTTGTCGTGGATGTCAGGTGCAAACCGACTGCACCCCCCACCTCGCCCACTGGCTCTAACCTCCCCGACGCCTTGAAAATCATAAAGAAAGCCGTACTCCCCGAGCAGGATTCGAACCTGCGACCAATCGGTTAACAGCCGACCGCTCTACCGCTGAGCTATCGAGGAATGTTTCGCACGTTAACCAATTATAGCAGAGGACAAAAAAAAAAGCAAGGTGGAGGCAGGGGATGTTTTGGGGGAGCATACTGGCATAGACTTGTAATGGCCTCTGGGTAATAGTCTCTAGAAAGAGGTGTTTTTCCCTTGGGCGTCTACAAACCTGAAGACTTTGAAAGACTCCTCCTCTACCTCTGCCTCCTTTTCTAGATTAACACTAGTAGGCTTGTCGGTTTCTAAATCGGCGGGATGGCCAGGTGGGATAGGGTTTAGGGGAAGTTTTGGCGAAGCGTGGGAAGTTAATGTGGGTTGGAAGATTTTAGTTAACTCTTTTTGCAGGAATTTCAGCAATTCTGGCTCAAATTCGACACTTTTCCGGATTTCTCTGGCGTTAGCTAGGAATTCATCTACCTTCTCCCTTAAGGAGGAGATATGTTTCTTTTTCTCCAAAAGTTCCTGCTGTTTGGCCTGTAATTGTTGAATTTGGGTTGTCAAATCCTGCTCTAGTTTATCAAAAATATTAGGAGATGTCATAGGTTTATTACAGCTATTGGCTGAGTAGGCAATACCCGGGCAATCATACCAGGGTTTTAAGTTCAAATGCCAATTATATCTTTCTTGCGGGATAACAGAGGAAACATGAAACCATATCAAAAGATTATCATTAGAGAGTGTTATGAGCCCTTAGTGGCTATCCCAGCTACGGAGTTTGTGTTGGAGGTGCCACCGGCTTATGTTAAATTGGGAGCGGACTATGGCAGTAAGTCTCCATACTATTTGCGTAAGGGAGTGTTAGAAAGACTTTTACAGGCTAACAGGCATTTGCAGGAAATCAAACCCGGCTGGCGAATAAAAGTATTCGATGCCTATCGTCCGCTATCTGTGCAAAAATTCATGGTGGAATATGTTTTTAAGTCTCTTTGTCGGGAAAAAGGACTAAACCCTGATTCCCTAGACGAGGGGACAAGGAGAGCGCTCTATGAACAAGTATATCAGATATGGGCTGTCCCTAGCGACAACCCCCTAACACCACCACCCCATAGCACAGGCGCAGCTGTTGATATTACACTGGTTGATGAGAAAGGGGAGTTGGTAGCGATGGGAGGAGAAATAGACGATTTGTCACCCGTATCCCATCCCGACTATTATGCCAATGCCACTGAGGCTCCTGCCACGGGCTATCACCGAAACCGACAAATTCTCTGGGAGATTATGACTGTTGCCGGTTTTTGTCGTCACCCGGGGGAGTGGTGGCATTTCTCCCACGGAGATCAAATGTGGGCCTGGTTGACAAACAAACCGAGTGCTATATATGGTAGAATCGACTAAGGGGATTATGGCTGCTTTTTACCACGTCCTGTATTCGCGTTTCCTTTTCAGGGGGGGTAGGGGGGTGGGGGTGTCTTTGGCGGGTGGGAGATAGCGACGGCGGCGTGGGTTTGATTTTATTATTGTTTTCTGGTTTTCTATCCACCCTAATTGTATCCATCTAATGAAGAGGGATACCACCACTAAAAACATTCCTAATGATAACAGGGTCCAACGTTCCCCAAACCCTCCCAGTGTGGCATCCACCAGCCCCGCAGTAAAAATAAAGGCTGAAATTGGTTCCTGACGGTATAATTTTCTTATTAGTTTTGAGGGCGAGTTTCTCATGTTTTCATCTCTAATTTTATTTTTCACTTCTCCTTCTTCACTTATATTCTACCCTACCCGCTGGATGTTTTGTAGTTTGAGCCTATTTTGAGATTTTCTTAATATTTTCATCCCCTTCATTTTCTCCTGAATTCCTACTAGTAACACTGAGGAGAGTCCGGTATACTTTTCTTCCTTTGTTCAAACTGGCAATTTCTCTTTCTGTCATGATACCAAGAGGGTTTTCCGGCAGCCATATTTGGGGCGACACAGGCTGAAAACGAGGATTTGCTAGGAATAAATCCACCATTTCTTGGGCCACTTCTTCCACATCAGACTGGAGAAATACCTGACCATCATCCCTCAAGAATTCTGCTATAATATCTACCACCTCTGGCTTAACTATTCTCCTTTTATGGTGTTTTTTCTTAAACCATGGATCAGGAAATTGAATCATCACCATTTGAATACTATTAGTAGGGAGAGAAGCTAGAATATCCCGCAAAGAAACGTTTATATTGGCAAACAAATAGTAGAGATTGGTTAGATTCTGGGAAGATTTAAGACGATTGGCCTCCCGCACTAATAACTCTCTAATTTCTATGCCTAAAAAATTTTTGTCGGGAAATTTACTTGCCATTTGCAACAAAAAACGCCCCCTTGCGCAACCTAAATCGAGATAAAATGGCAGAGATGGATTAGAATATATTTGACTCCAGTCTGGCAGGGAAACGGGCTGAAGATACCTACTACTTAAAGGGTTAACATGTTGACGCACTCTTACTCTAGCCAATTAATCTCCCTCCTATTTTCCCACTCACTTTATACTAGTTGATGTTAGTTACTGTTGATGGAATTATGGATGTACGTTTTGCCATTGTTAGCGATTTACACATAGCTTTGCCGGAAACTATTGAAAATGGAGATAAACGCTTTCACCTAACCCAATTCAGTATACCAGCCTTGGAGGTAGTAATACAGCATTTGAACAGTTTAAATATAGACTTCCTTCTATTGCCGGGGGATTTGACTCAGGATGGGGAGAGGGTAAATCATAGGTGGTTAAGCCAGAGACTAAAGAAACTAGCATATCCCGTATATGTCATTCCTGGAAATCACGATTTGCCCAGCAAGGAAGGTAATGAGACGGTGATTGGCTTTTCCGAGTTTGTGGAATATTATAGGGACTTTGGTTACGAAAATGCTACTGCTACTCTTGATTATACTTGTGAGGTGGCGAAGGGGGTATATCTTGTGGGCCTCAATTCCACCCATTTTGACAACAATGGTAACCAATTAGGCCGTTTATTGGAAAGTCAGTTTGTCTGGCTGGAGGAGACTCTTTCTAAACTAAGAGGAAACTTGGTGTTTGTGATGCTCCATCATAATGTGCTGGAACACCTGCCGCAACAGTCTACCCATGTATTAGGCAAGAGATACATGTTGGAAAACGCCCCCCTCCTGTTATGCCTTTTGCGGAAATATGGGGTTAGATTTGTTTTTACCGGACATTTACATATCCAAGACATTGCCGAGGATACTGGAATATATGATATTACCACTGGTTCTCTTATAACCTATCCTCATCCCTATCGTATTCTCCAACTAACAGACGACCGGTTAAAGATTAACTCTTACAAGATAACACACCTGCCGGGGATGGAGAATTTTGCCTCTTATACCCAAAAGTGGATGAGTGAGCGCTCTTTTTCCTTTATTATGACTATACTCACCTCTTCGCCTCTGAATTTGCCTGTGGAAGAGGCAAAGGAGTATGCCCCTATTCTAAAGAATTTCTGGACAGATATCGCCGACGGAGACAAACAGTTTGACTTTCCCCAGTTACCTCCCCATCTTAACCGCTACTTCAAACAATTTGGGGCAATTGACTCCCAGGGGAAACCTCTTTGCTGGGATAATAATACTACTCTTTTTCTCTGAGGAGGGGAGAAAAAATTTTTGTTTTTATTTAATCTTTAGAAAAGGTTATACTTTGGCACACGGCGGAAAAAAAGAGACATCATGGTATTTAGGAAATGGACTAGTTTAATTTATATACTACGAGTTGTTTGTTAATGTTTACCTCTAACCAATCCCTTATTAGCATTGTAGTTTCCCAACCGATATTTGCGAGAATATCTCAGCTGTGGAGGGAATTGGTAAAAGACAATTCTCTGGAGGGAATATACCTCAACAGGGAAACTTCAATTAGAGGTAAAGAGGTTCAAAATACTGGGGCAGAAATATTAGGATTTCAGTTATTTGTATCTGAGGAAATACAGTGCTTTTTGGGGGTAGAAAAAAGAATAAACGAACTCTACTATCAGATAACTATTAGTTTTGAACCGGAGGAAATTTTAGAGTTTTTGAAAACTCAGGGGCTCAACTCTGAAACTTTTGAAAGAATAAATGAGAAAATTTCCCGCCGGAAAAACGATGGAAATACCAAGACACACTTCCTGATTTCTCTTCTTCAAATTCTAGCAGAACCCTGGGCTCAATCTACAGAGCAATCCCTCCCTCAAACCCTAGAAGTCATACTCCGCAACAAGATAGCCCAGGAAAAAATAATCAGACAGGTTACAAAACAGATACAGAACAATTTAGATACCCCTATAGTAGTGAAAATGACTATAGAGCAGATACAATCACTGCTGGGGTTGGATAGGCTGCTAATTTATCAAATAAATGTGCCGGTTAGGGATGAGAAGGGGGGTATTAGGTTTATCGATAAAGTCACCTATGAAGCCAAGGCATCAGAAACTATATCCTCAGTGTTAAACTTCAGTGAAGAAACCTGTTTTCGTTTGGATACCAGTTGTTACAAAAAATACTGCCGCGGCGATATTTTAGCTATAGATGACATTGACAATTACCCCCTGGATCCTTGTCTCAAAAACATGATGGAATCCATGGGGGTAAAATCAAAACTTGTGGTGCCAATTATTGTGAGAAATAGATTATGGGGATTATTAATTGCACACCAGTGTTTCTCCACTAGAAAATGGCGAGAAAGTGACATAAGATTCCTGAACAGTATAGCGGAGTATTTAGGCATTTCTATATATCAATATGAGTCCTACCAGAGTTTGAGGGAACAAAAAAAATTTCTAGAAAAACAGGTGGAAAAGAAGGCTAAACAACTCCAAGATGCTCTGGTTGCTGCTCAAATTGCTCATCGTTCGAAAACAGAATTTTTGGGGAGTTTGAGTCACGAGTTGAGGACTCCTTTAACCTGTATTATTGGCCTTTCCGGCACTTTATTACACTGGTTTCAAAAGGAGAGTGGAGGGAATACTTTATCACCAGAGAAGCAGATTAGATACCTGGAAATAATCCAAGAAAGTGGCAGAAGACTAATGGAGTTGATTAACAACATGCTAGATTTTGCCGACTTAGAGGCTGGAAAATCTCTGCTCTGTATAGAAGAAATTTCCATAGAAAGTATCCTAAGAAACGTATATAATGCTTGTCTAGAAATAGCCAAAAATCAGGGGGTTAGGCTAAAAATAGAATGCCAAATGGAGGAGGGGAAGAGGTTTTATGGAGACGAGGATAGGTTATACCAAATACTGTTTAATCTGGTGGATAACGGCATAAAGTTTACTCCGAGTGGGGGAGAGGTTACAATCAGGGCAATGCGTGGTAAAAATGAAGTGATATTCCAGGTGGAAGACACAGGAATAGGTATTGACGAGAAGAAAATTCCCCTTTTATTTACCGGGTTTCAACAACTAGAAAATTATCGAATTCGTAGCTATCAAGGCACAGGTTTGGGCCTGGCATTAACTAAACATTTAGTAGAATTACATGGAGGGACCATTGAGGTAGAATCTGTAGTAGGGAAAGGCTCAACTTTCACTGTGATTTTACCAGACTGTCCACCAGAAAGCAGTATTAGAAATAGAAATAAATCGGGGAAACCGACAAACAATCAGTGGCAGGGGAATAGAATTATTGCCATCGTCTGTGAGGATGAGGAAATTGGTACTTTTTTGTGCGAGTTGTTGACGGCGGCGGAATATCAGGTGATTTGGCTAGTGGATGTGAGGGAAGCAATTTCCCGTCTCAGCCTATTAAGGCCTCGTATAGTGATTGTACAACAAAAGAAAGAGATTTCTCCCACTGTTGTCCGGGAGATTAAATCCCAGGGGGGCAAGAATCTTTATCTTATGGTGATTAGGGAGGATATGACGGAAGAGGAGTGGCTGGAGAGGGAAAAACAAGAAGAAAAACAAGAAAAAAAAGGAGAGAATTGGGGAGTGGATGAGTACTTGTTCTTGCCCCTGTTGCCAAGAGTGGTGTTGAGGAAAATTAACTCATTACTAAACAATTATTGCATGATAGAAGAGAGCAACTGGTGATGTGATTTAGCCACACAAAATAAGGATTACACTGCTAATTTGGGATGGCACTAAATACAGTTAAAATCGAAATCATAAGACCCTCTAATTGGCTAAAATGGGTTAAATGGTAGGAACGGACTTGGCTATGGAACTGTGGGTGTATAAGGAGGAAATGCTATTGGGGAAGGGGTTGCTAAATGCTAAAAAAAATGAGTTGACCATGGAGGGGAAATTGTTAGTTCCAACGGTGTCTTTTGCCAGGGTGTATAGGGATAAGGCCGTAGAAGTTTGTAGACAGGAGATGGAAGAGGGTATACTATGTGTGGTGGTGGAGACTCGTTACGGCTTTTATACTGTTTGGAGGGAAAAAGTTGACACGAAAACCGAAAGGAGTTCCCCCCCATTGCCTCAACCAATAGATGCCAATTTCATGGACAATTGTCAACGAGAATTAGCCAAATATATTGGGCCAATTAGCAAGTTTATAATAGAGGAAATGATAGAAGAAAATCCGGGCATTAGCAAAAAGGAACTAATCGAAAAGCTGGCCTTGCAGATCCCCAATGAGAGCCAGCGTCTGGAATTTAAAAGTTATTTCTCATCTTTGTAATTATTTCTTTCTCATCTTTTCTAGTCTAGAAAGAGCTAACTGGAAGCTAGTTTTCATTCTGTTAAAAGAATCGGCCAGTTGACCAATTTCGTCCCGGGACAGTTTTTGAAATTCTGCACTTAAATCCCCCCTGCTCACTTCCTCCGCTACTATTGTAATATTTTTTATTGGTTTGACTATGGTGTTTCTTAACCAAAAGTTAACCAAGAGGATGACTAAGGCATAAACAGCCATTACTACGGACATAGTGACAAGAAAAGACTGACGGGCACTGTTGATTACGGCATCGGCGGGCACATGAATAACCTGACTGCCCACAATCTCATTCAGCCGCCAACCAAAGCCGCCTTTATCCCCATACTTAGCAATAAGACTGGCGGGTGCGATTTTAGGACTAGAATGACATTCCAAACAGCTTTCCTTTGTTACTGCAAGAGGACGGGCAATATAAAATACTCTTTGGTTGCCCACTTGGCGGAATCCCTGTTGTATTTTCAAGTCCGGGTTTTGTCTAAACTGTTCGATGATATTAGCCTCAAAGGCATCTGCCTTGTCTCTGGGGTTGGTAGGGTTTATAGTAGCTTCTTTGTAGTAAAAATTCTCATAACCCTCGTGTTGGCGAAAACGCCGGAACACCTCTGTAGCGGAATAGGCAGGCACAGTTTGGGGCAAAAACTCTTCTTTTAGTCTATCTTTTAGCAGGGGATTTACCTCGGTGCCGGTGTAGTCGCGCACAGAATTCATGGTATTCATGAGGATAATCCCCTTGGTGACAATTTCCCTTTGGGCGTTACTATTTAAAAAGGAAGAGAGAGCCACGCCACAGACAATACTGCCCCCCACAAATAGTATCGCCAGGATAGCAGTTAATTTCTGTTCCAGTTTCAGATTTTTATACCACTTGAGCAACATAATTCCTCCTAGTTACACCTAGCGGCATTTACCAACTCATCGGCC
Source organism: Geminocystis sp. M7585_C2015_104 (assembly GCA_015295805.1). Classification (NCBI taxonomy): domain Bacteria; kingdom Bacillati; phylum Cyanobacteriota; class Cyanophyceae; order Chroococcales; family Geminocystaceae; genus Geminocystis; species Geminocystis sp. M7585_C2015_104. Next base: position 21,330 of record DVEF01000004.1, read on the forward strand.
ACCTTGGCGGAATGGGGTTTTATCAGCCACCATACGAGGGGTGACAACCATCCTCTAAGGGTGATAGAGTAGACGATGTAGCTGCCACGGAGGGTAGACTCGATGTGATAGGTAATTCTCTGTTCGATACCCGGGATAGACAACAGGCGGATACTTAAGAATTTTCGCGGACGTACATTTTCCACAAAGGCTCTGATGGGAATGGGTATCCAACGGGTGACCATAGAGAAAATCAGTCCTGGTTTGGGGATTAATCCCTGGGGTAGATTAGTCTGAGAAAAGAGGGGATGCCAAGACATGTCTGCCAAGTTAATCAACTTACCCCAGACTCTGTCGGCTGGCACATCGGAGGCCACCCTGTAGGTTTTATAGAGGGAAAAGTCACAGAAGAGTTTGCCACCTCGTGCTAGTATTTTAAAGGAAAAACTCAAAATCATGGCACCTACCTCTGGAGAAAAGAAAGCAAGTATAAACTCTTAGAAACCTATCCCCCTATGGCAACTAACTGTCATTGACTATAATTATAGTCTCAGTGATGAGCAGGGGTGAAATGACCTAAAGGGGATAGGGGTTAGGGACACTATGGTATATAGGC
>DVEF01000005.1 GCA_015295805.1 Geminocystis sp. M7585_C2015_104
GTAGGTTGTCCGGGCCTGTGTACTAGGTCAATTCACACAGCCCTCGAAGAGGTTGAATAGCCGGCAGGCGTTGGTTGTGGTGATTTTAGCTATTTCTTCCAGACTTTTTTGGCGGATTTGAGCCAGTTTCTCCGCCACCTTTAGTACGTAGGCCGGTTCATTGCGTTTTCCCCTGTAGGGGGTTGGTGCCAGGAAAGGACAGTCTGTCTCTATTAAGAGACGATCCTCTGGCACTATGGCGGCACTGGCCTGAACTGTTTTTGCATTTTTGAAGGTTACTACTCCGCTAAAACTGATGTATAGTCCCAGCTCCAGAAACCATTGGGTTTCCGTGGGGTTCCCTCCCCAACAGTGCATAACACCTGTTATCTTTCCCCCGTGCTGCTGGAATTGTTTTAGTACTTCTAGTGTTTCTCTAGCAGCTTCTCTACAGTGGATGATAACAGGCTTGTTCAAAATATGGGCTATTTCTAGGTGCTTCCAGAAGACCTCCTTTTGTAGCTCTAAGTTGTTATCCTTGTATAGATCCAAACCCGTTTCCCCTATTGCCACTACCTTGGGATAGGATTGGGCCGCTTGTAGTATTTGATTGTAGGTCCTTTCCCCCTCCCATTTTTCGGTGTAAAGGGGATGTAGTCCTACGGAACAGAACATCTCTGGGAAATTCTGGCATATAGAACTTATCTGCTCGAATTCCCCGGGCGTCACACAGGAGTGCACCAGTTTAGTCACCCCTGCCGACTGCCAGCGACTTCTCACCTCCTGTATATCTTCTTGAAAAACATCAAAATTAACATGGACATGGGTGTCCACTAAGGACACTGCCGGTGAAGGCAATTGGTCGGCCCCCCCGGCTTCCTCCAATAAGTCCTTTGCCAAAGGCTTTGTCATATATATTTCCCTACAAACAGCCCGTCCGCACTCTATCTTATCATCTACCCTAAAAGCCGCGGGAGACTAGCCAGAGACGGCCGCTGTTTCGCCACCGGTTGTCTCTGATGACCTTTCTTTTAGGCTTTGAAGCACCTTAGCCAAAGCCCTGGCCAATCTTGATTTTTTCCTGGCGCCGTTGTTTTTGTGGTATACTCCCCTTTTCACCGCCTTGTCTATTTTGCTGTAGGCAGCCGACATGCATTCCTGCACCTGTTGCATCATCTCCTCTGTGGGAGATGCCGCATAAGCCTCTACTGCCTTGAAGTACTTCTTCATTAGGGCTTTTACCGCCAACTTGTAAGCCCTATTGCGCTTGCGGTTGCGCTCGTTTATTTTTATTCTTTTGAGAGCAGATTTTGTGTTAGCCACTACTTTTCTCTGTGTCTTCTACTACTACACTAGTGTTTCCGGCAGATTATACTTGGATCATCTATTCTAACCCTCAGGGTTGTTTGTTGACAAGACCCTATTGCCATTGCTCAAAGACGTCCTTTATTAGTATTTCCTCTACTATAATCTGGATTAGGATTGTGAGAGGCACTACCAGAAATAGTCCCAATAATCCCAACAGATTGGCAAATATAACCTCTGCTATGAGGATATTAGCCGGGTTAAGTGTTACTCTATTTTTTCTCAGTTTGGGGATTATAATCCTGTCGGTTATGACGAAGATAAGGGTATAAGACAATAAAATCACCCAGGGTTTCCAGGGGGAGGATATAAAGGAGATTGCCAGGGGAGACAAAACACTAACTGTTGCCCCGATATATGGAGTAAAGGACAGAATCCCAGCCATCAACGACTGTACTAACTCCAGGGGTATCCCCACTAGGTGCAGACATAAATAGGTTAAACTAGTCACGGATATTATTCTTATGAATGTGTCCGTCAGCCATTCTTTTAATTCTGCCTCTATTCTGTCAATAATTTCTGCCACCCTTTTTCTGTAAAATGCTGGAAAAGTCTTTATTATCCCCTGTCTATAAGGGGTCGGCTCTCCCAAAAACATCAGGGTTAGTGCTATAAGTAGGACACCACTTAATAATGCCCCTAATACCCCCGAAATAAAACTAATTCCTCTGTTTAATAAGTCGTTAATTATCGGCTGAATCTGACCTATGAATGATTTTACATCTAATACCCTCTCTTTTGGTTGAGGAGAAAAAAAACTTCTTAGTCTCTCTATTTCCGACACTATTTTCTCTAAACCCCGAGGCAGCAATTCAAATAGCTGTTTTAGTTGTAAGGCCAAAGAGGGAACAATAATACAAAAAAACAAGACAATGGACACTAAAAAAATAGCGCTGGCCACCATCACACTGTAGTTTCTTTTTAGCCCCAACTTACAGAAACGTTCCACTATTAAGTTAAGGGAAATGGCGAGAACTATAGATGTAAAAACAAGAAGAAGAATCTGACGGATTTGCCAGATAACATAAACCGCAACTATAATAGCACTAAAGCCCAGCCATTGTAATAGGTCCATTGGTTTTTGTTTTTTAGCTGTTGTCTTTCAGGCGGGTTTCATCAGTTTTCCTCAGTATCTTGAGTAGGAAAACAGACAGGAGGGTCAAAGGGGGAGTTGTTACTAAAAGAAAGGCCAAAAAACGCCTGTCCAAAGCCTCGACAAAGGGCTCTGATTGGTATTTTATTATGTAGGAGATTAGGGTGGAAAATATAAACACCTTAAGGACAAAAAGGAGTTGAGACTTGAAGTTCATTTTTAACAAGAGGTTTTTGGGGGGAGAGGGGAATTTCGGGGGACATTGAGGAGAAACTATTGCAATTTTTTCTTGATAAACGATACTAGCTGGTTGACTTGTTTTTTCAATTGCTCCACTTCTGACTCTAGTTGTTTGACTCTGGCCTGGAGGTGGGAGAATTCAGAAGCGTCTATGGTGGCGGTGGCGGCTGGTGGGGCTGCTGTGGTGGCGGCTTGTTGGAGACTGGCCAGTTTTTTGGCCTTCTCCATGGACTCCTTGATAGCCTGTATTAACTGTTTGGCATCGAAGGGCTTCTCTAGAAAGGAAAAATACTCAAAAGGCTCGGGGATCTTTTCGGTAACCTCGTCTTTTCTGCCGGACATTATCAGAAGCGGAATTGTCCTGAGACGAGGATCCTTTTGTATTTCCTGAAACACCTCGTAGCCATTTTTCTTGGGAAGGAAAAAATCTAACATGATGAGGTTGGGGTTACAGGTGTGGATCAATTCTAGCCCCTGTACCCCGTCTTTGGCTTCCACCACCTCGAATTTTCCAGGGGGCAACATATCTCTGACAGTACGTCTAATGACCATACTGTCATCAATTACTAAAACTCGGTGAGTAGACACAACTATACTCCTCTTTTAATTGAACACCCTAATCCTATTAAGTATATTAGACTATGAGAGCTCCATATGGTTATGGCTTCTCATCGCCAGTAGTAGTCCAGGAAACTTCGGCTAATGACAGATACTATTCGAGAAACAAGTACTAAAAGGGAATTAGTGAATCTACCATCTTGGTTACGCCCCACTATAGGCAGAGCTTCCCAGATTTCTAGGGTACAGAGAATTATAAAACAAAGGGGGATCCACACTATATGTGAGGAGGGGCGTTGTCCTAATCGAGCAGAGTGTTACAGTCAGGGGGTGGCCACTTTCCTGTTAATGGGGGATATTTGTACCCGCAATTGTGGTTTTTGTCAGGTGGCCAAGGGAAAGCCCCCCCGTATTTTGGATGAAAATGAGCCAGCTAAGATAGCAGAGGCGGTTAGTTTACTGGGATTAAAGTATGTTGTGCTCACATCGGTGGCTAGGGATGATTTACCTGACGGTGGCGCCTTTTGGTTTGTAAAGGTAATGGAGGCCATTAGGGAGAAAAATCCTGACACCCTTATTGAGGTGTTGACTCCTGACTTTGCTAGGGGTAAGAATTGGCAACAACAACAGAGGGAAAGCATTGCTAAGATTGTTCGTGCTCACCCCGCCTGTTATAATCATAACCTAGAAACTGTAGCCCGTTTGCAAGACATAGTAAGACGGGGAGCTAGATACGAGCGCTCTCTGAGGGCATTGGCAATAGTAAAAGAGTTGAATCCGGCCATACCCACCAAGTCAGGGTTGATGTTGGGGTTGGGAGAGACTTTTGAAGAGATTATCGCCACCATGGAAGACTTACGAAGGGTGGACTGTAATCGTCTTACCCTGGGACAGTATTTACGTCCTTCCCTTGCCCATCTTCCCGTGCAAAAATACTGGACTGTTGCCGAATTTGACCAGTTGAGAGACATTGCTTATTCCCTAGGTTTTGAACACGTTAGTAGTGGACCCCTAGTACGCAGTTCCTATCACGCCTCTCTGTCGGTGGAAAGATAAATTTTTCATAATCCTTTCATTTTCTGCTACAATGGGCAGATACAATAGGCAAAGAACTACCCCAGGGAATGGGAAGGGATGAAGCAAGAAGAAAATGTGATTCGAGTGGAGAATCTAACAGTTAGTTACCGTGACAGTTATGCCTTGAAGCATGTGTGTTTGACCATCTTGCCGGGAAGGCTGACAGGCATAGTAGGGCCAAATGGTGCCGGCAAAAGCACATTGCTGAAGGCTATGTTGGGGCTAATCCCTTCCAATTTTGGGGCCACGGTGTGGCGGGGTAGACTTTTATCTAAGTGCCGCGAGCATGTTGCCTATGTACCACAAAAAAGTCAAGTAGACTGGACATATCCCGCCACAGTGTGGGATGTGGTGATGATGGGGCGAGTCAGGAAGACAGGCTGGTTACGCCCCTTTTCTCATACTAGCAAGCAGAAAGCCAGGATTGCTCTAGGACGAGTTGGCATGTTGGACTACAGCCATCGTCCTATTGGCCAATTGTCAGGAGGACAACAACAAAGAGTATTTTTGGCACGAGCCCTGGTCCAAGAGGCCGAGCTATTGTTTTTTGATGAGCCTTTTACCGGTGTAGATTCCAAGACGGAAGAGATAATTTTTAGTATCCTTAGGGACTTGGCCAATCAGGGCAAATTTGTATTAGTGGTTAATCACGATTTGGGGGAAAGTATTAATAATTTTGACGATCTTATTTTGCTCAATAAAGCCGTTATTGCCCAGGGAAAAAGACAGGTGGTTTTAAATGAAGAAAATCTAATAAATACTTATGGAGGTAGAGTGAATTTTTCCCCCCAGAATGATTCCATTGTAGCCTAGGTGAGGAGATTATGATTTGGAATTTGCTCTTAGAGCCCCTACAATATGGTTTCATGCAACGAGCCCTGGTGGTAGCAGTGGTGGTGGGGATAATATGTGCCATTGTAGGCAGTTATTTAATGGTGCAAAGATTGGCCCTGTTGGGGGATGCCATTAGTCATTCTTTGTTGCCTGGAGTCGCCCTCGCCTATATTTTCAATTCCAGCATCTTTCTTGGGGCTTTGATTGCAGGCTTGTTGAGTACAGTGTTAATAAATGGGATTAAAAACTCCTCGAAAATCAAGGAAGATGCGGCGATGGGTCTAGTTTTTTCTAGTTTCTTTGCTCTTGGTATCATCCTAATAACTTTGGTGCAAAAGGAGAATAAAATTGACCTGAATCACTTCCTTTTTGGCAACATTTTGGGGGTAAGTGCTGAGGATTTAAAAAATACAATATTAGTGGGGGTAATTGTAGTTTTGACAGTTGTTTTGTTGTACAAGGAATTATTATTTTATACCTTTGATAGACTAGGAGCAGAGGCTGTAGGGTTACCAGTAATTTGGTTAGATACTGGCTTGATGGTTTTAGTCGGTTTGACTATTGTTGCTAGTCTAAAAGCCGTGGGTGTAATTCTGGTTTTGTCCCTATTAATAACTCCCCCCGCTACTGCATATTTGTTAGTAAATCGTCTTCATCAAGTGATGTACATAGGAATGATAGTAGGAATCATTTCTAGTATCACTGGCATGTATCTCAGCTACTATTTCAATCTACCATCAGGGCCTTCTATTGTCTTAGTCGCAGCCGGATTTTTTACCCTCAGTTTTCTCTTCAGCCCCAGCCAAGGTTTAGTATCTGGATATTTAAAACTAAAATTGAAGAGAAATTTTTAGCTTTTAGCAGGGGGTAAATGTCTAGAGCGAAATGCTTTTTTTGTCATTTTAACCCAGTTTTGCTCCTTTAGCCCCTTGTGGGAAGTAAAGCCAAAGTGCCCGGGGGAAGTTATCTCCGTTTTTTCCGTTTAGTAGAAGTGTTGGGAAGACAAATGGAAGAGATTGAAAGGGAAAATAATAAAAACAGCCACGGAGGAAGAGGAAAAAGAGGAAGAGGGAAGAGAAGACAATACATAGAATACTAGGGATGACGACCGTATATAAAAGAGTGACCGGCATCCACCAAAAACTTACGACGGATTGCCTCTCTCCCCAACAACATCCGAAAACCCATCACGTCTCTATTAGTGAGGGTTAATTCGATTTGCCATTGATATTCCCCCAGTCTGATAGAAGTAAGAATAACAGGACGAATGGTGGCATGCCCCCCCGAATTAGTAACCTTTCTGTAACCTAAAAGGGGGGCAGTACAACTTATAGTAACGTGGGTTTGCCTTTGAAGGGGATGCACCTTGAATTCTACCATCTGTTGCTCCCCTTCCTGATAGGTGTGAATGTGATAGGCATGTAGTGCGGACGTCCTCGCGCCTGTGTCAATCTTGGCCTTGATTTTTTCAATACCCAGTTGGGGTAAACAGACATATTCTCGCCATCCAATCAGGGGAAGGGAGTGTTTCATGAGGTTACAAACGGGGAGGCAATGTCCGTTGAATATTTTAAAGCTTAATTGGCACAGGCACTGCACTCCTCCTTAAAGGGGTCTTTTTGGACAAAACGCACGTAATATACAGCTTTACAACCCCTTTCCCAAGCCATCATCAGAATGTTAAAAATGTCCTTGGCTTTAATAGCCCTTTCTGGCTCGTCTGGAAAGTATACACCCTGATTGAGGTTAAATACTAACTCCATGGAAATGCCAGTGTCAATCCACTGCTGGATAGTAGCAACCACATTCACCACACACTCCTGTGGCAGAGTTTTGTTTTCCTGATAATACCAGTATCTCTCTTTGATGTACGGAGGCGCTATAGGCACTGTCCCCTTGGCCCACTTATCATAGAAAAATCTACTATACACAGGAAGTATACTTGCTGTACAACCTTGCACCAGGGAGGAGGAGGTATTGGGTGCGATGGCGGTAATATGAGAATTTCGAATGCCGTAGGTGACAATGTCTTTTGCCAGTTGACGCCAACGGGGTTTGTCGTAAGCGTGTTGTTCAAACCATTCTACCGGCTTGCCACCAATGAGTAAACCCTTACTCCAGTCACTACCAGGGAAGGCTGGATATGCCCCCCTTTCCTTTGCCAGTAACATGGAGGCACGGGTGCAGTAATAGCCTATGTCCTCAAACAGATTACTGATTTCCCGAAGATTTGTGTATCTCAACTCCCTTTTGGCCAACCAGTCTGCCAATCCCATCGCCCCCACCCCGATGGTGCGATACCTCTCATTATGGTTTTTGGCGTCTTGGAAGGGAGGTACTGTTATTTCTATTGTATTATCTAATATTCTAACAGCTAAAGTACAAAGATGCTCCAACTCGTAGTCCTCAGCATTGGCCAAGTTGATGGATACTAGATTGCAACAGTGGGCATATTTACCGGGAACTACATTACTAAAACTCTCGGTGCAAAGGTTAACCCCGGGGATATAACCTTCATGTTTGTTGGGATTGGCACGATTGATGGTGTCCTTGAATGCTAGGTAAGGCATCCCTGTTTCTACCTGTACCCGCATTATATCCTTAAACAGCTCCCTGGCATTGACTCGTTTGTAGAGTGTTAGTTTGGTGCCCACATTGGCTTCCACTATTTGATAGGCTTTTTCAAACTCTTCTCCCCACAAGGGCGCCAGATCTATACCTAACTCCATCAATACTTCATAGGGATCTACCAAAGTCCACTCCCGTCTATCCCTTACTCGTCGCATGAATTCGTCCACAATCACCAGTTGGGGGAAGACGTCATAGGCCTTGCGCCTTTGATCCCCATTTTCCGTTTGCATCTCTAAGAATTCTGGCACGTCTAAATGCCAAATGTCCAGACTTACAGTGACAGCGCCTGCCCGTCTACCCCCCTGATTCACAGCAATGGCAGTGTCATTGAGGAGTTTTATCCAGGGGATGACACCCCCAGAGGCATTTTTCTTCCCCATTACCGTACTACCGGTAGCCCTAATCCGGGATACATTGACTCCCACACCTCCACCATTTTTAGAAATTCTGGCAGTGTTTGTAATTTCCCTAAAGATACTCTCCAGATTGTCTTCAATGCTAACAATAAAACAACTAGTAAGAGAGCCATTGGGGATTCTCAAGTTAGCAAGGATAGGAGTGGCAAGAGAGATACGACGTCTGGCAATAGCTTCGTAAAACTGACGGGCGTAGTGGAGACGATTTTCTGGAGCCTCTACTAATGCTAACAAAAGGGCACAGGTGAGGAACGCTTCTTGTGGCAATTCCTCAGGGATAAGATAACGAGTGCTGAGTAATACAGCACCGGCATAGTCGTAATCTAAGTCCCAGTCCGGATTAATCCATCTACCAGCCTCTTCCAATTCGGCAGGAGAATAGGTGAGAATTCGCGAATCGTATTTACCCCGTTCTACAAACGTCTCTACTGTACGTCTATAGTCGGTATACACGTAACCTCTAGTGGCCAACACCTCTTTCCACAGACCCCAGATATGTAGTCTTCCAGCAACATAACGCCAGTCCGGTTGGCTCTCGTCGCACATTTCTAGGGCACAGTGGATAAGATTATCTTGAATCTCCCTGGTGGTAATACCCGGCCGTAGACGGGTTTTTAGGCCCGATTCCAGGGCAATGGGATTCACATCCTTTCCCTCACAGGCCCAAGAAACTACCCTTCTGATTTTAGTAACATCTAAGGGCTCTAATTTTCCGTTCCTCTTCACTACATAGATCTGATTCTCTTTCTCATTTCTCCCTTGCGACTTGTTTCCCTCACTACCTTGACACGCAAAACCAGTGATCGTATCCCTTTGAGTGTCCAATAACATTACTGCAGCCTCGCTACCCTATATCTTCTACTTAACTCTTCTTCTCTTTTATACCACACATATGGTGTGCATATTAAGCACGACACCCTAGATATAGAATACGCCCCCATGAAGAGAAAAGGCTCGCATGCTCAATGATAGCAAAATCCTTCTTAACTAAATCTTAAATACTCCTAGTACAAATTAATTCTCATGTAATTCAAGCCTGTTGTGTTATACTGGGGATTCGCCCAAGGTTTCAGCCCGTTACCATGAAGTACGAGCCTTTACATCATAAGTACAGACCTCAGACCTTTGCACAGTTGCGGGGGCAGGAGGCCATCGCCCAAACCTTGACGAATGCCCTGAGAAGTGGTAGAATAGCGCCTGCATACCTGTTTTGTGGCCCCAGAGGCACAGGGAAGACTTCTAGTGCCCGAATCCTGGCAAAGTCTCTTAATTGCGTTCAAAGCGATAAGCCTACTGCTAACCCCTGTGGCGAGTGCGAAGCCTGTAGGAGTATCAGCAACGGCTCGGCTTTAGATTTTATTGAGATAGATGCGGCTACTCATACGGGGGTGGACAACATTCGGGAGCTTATAGAGAGGGCTCAATACGCTCCAGTCAAATTTCGCTATAAAGTATATGTAATTGATGAGTGCCACATGTTGAGTACAGCGGCCTTTAACGCCCTCCTGAAGACTTTAGAAGAGCCCCCCCCCAACGTTGTATTTATTCTAGCTACAACAGAACCACAGAGGGTATTGCCCACTATTGTATCACGTTGTCAGCGGTTTGATTTCCGGCGTATCCCCCTAGAAGAGATGGTAAAACACCTCGGGGAAATAGCTTCTTTTGAAGGGATTGATATCACACCGGAAGCGTTGTCGCTGGTGGCACAACTGTCTCAAGGTGGCATGAGGGATGCCCAAACCCTTTTGGCTCAACTCAGTCTCTTATCTGGTAAAATCACCCCCGAGAGGGTATGGGATTTTGTAGGGGCTGTTACAGAACAGGATTTGTTAGACTTGTTAGAGGCTATTGCCTCAGACGAGCCCTCCTCTGTTATCCGTCAGTGTCGTAGGCTTTTAGATAGGGGCAAAGAGCCCTTGACCATTCTACACAATTTGGCTAATTTTTATGTTGCTCTCTTGATTGCCAAAACCTCCCCTAAAGACAGATACTTGGTGACGGTTACAGAAGAAACCTGGGAAAAGTTAGTCGCCCTTGCCCACCAGTGGGAATTATACACTCTCTTCCAGGGGCAGAAAAAATTGAAAGACAGTGAGGGTTTGCTTCGCAACACCACACAGCCTCGTCTCTGGTTAGAGGTTACCCTCCTTAGTCTTCTCCCCTCCGCCAACACTCCCTCGGTTGCCCCTGTCATCACAACCCCCCCTTCATTCCCAGATGCCTCCAAAACTACTAGTGTCGACTCTTCTTCTCCCATCCCCACCGTTGCCCTTTCCCCCACCCACCTCAAGAAGCAACTGGCCGATATTATAGATAGTAGAACCACAAAAACCTTCTTCCAACAATGGTGTCATATAACCAGCATAGAGGGGGCCACCGTTAAAATCGCCGTGGCTAATGATTCTCTTCTGGGTATAGCTAGGACACAACAGAAGGACATTGAAAAGGCCCTCTGCCAATTGTATCAAAAACCTATTACAGTGTCCTTCTATGTAAATCCTTCCCTAAAAAATTTACGGGAAACCCCCCAAGATAGCCCCCCCCAAATCCCCTACCCTAATAGTCCTATTATAGACTTAGGGGATTGTTCAACTACTGCCAATAATCCTGCTAATAAACTTGAAGAAAATCAACAGCAGACTACAAATACCACTTATTTTCCTGATAAAAACTCCGGCATTGGCCTTGATGAATACCCAAAAGAAATTCCCGAAAAGACAGTAGAAAGTATACTAAAAATCTTTAAAGGTGAGATAATTGTTAGGGAAAACAGAAAGTCAAAAAAGTCAATTCCGGCTGAGAAAAAGGTGAGGATCGTAAATCGCCCCACCCTTGACGGCGATGAAATTCCATTTTGAATTAATCACATTCCCTTTAAGTCCATCTGATAGATTTTATCGCCCCCTTTCCACCCTTTTCTTTATTTTCTTTACCTGCCCCTTTGTAGTTGTCTGTTTGCTATTGTCATTCTCAACCTATGGATGGGGTGCTTTGCCAACTAGAGTTAACATTTGCTACCCTTAACCTATAGGACTAACAAACAAAATATACCCCTCTTCTTCACTGACTCCTGTCCGGATTTGCTAACCTTAACCCAGAGGGTTTTTACCTTCTAAGGTTGGTTGGTATATATCTTTTTTTTTCTTTTTGATAGTATAAGCTTATGGCCTCTTTCAAGGATTTAATAAAATACTATAATGACTATAAACTAACAGCTATTTTGAGTATAGCCGCCTCCGGCTTTTTTGAAGTACTGGATCTGCTGGTGCCATATTTAGTGGGACAAATTCTCAACATTTTGTCTGGTAACCCCATTGACTCCTTGCTGCTTAACCTGGTAGAAAGAATTGAATTCACTGCCTTTTTCCTGGGCGGCGAAAAGGCAAAATATCTGTTTATTTTGTGTCTTCTCATCTTTCTAATAACCGTTGCTAGGGCGCCAATACAACCCTGGTTAACCTCCTGGTACCATTGGGAAATAGCCCTCAAGTCAAGAAGAGATTACTCCCTCAAAGTTATCCAAAAAATCTTGACACTTCCCCTTAGTTTTTATGATGAAAATAACCCAGGAAGAATTGCCGGAAGAGTAGCAAGGGGATTAGCTAATCATACCTGGACCTATCCTGAAATAGCTGGACAACTCATTCCAAAAATTATCAGAGTATTGGGAATTTTTGCTATAATTTTCTTCTTGGAAAAAGAAGTAGCTATTGGTTTTATAATCTCTTTCACCGTAATTTTGACCTTTAGTTTACTCCACCTGAGAAAATTAATTCAACAAGAACAATTGTTGGATAAGCATCAGGAAAACACTGAAAGTAGAACATCAGAAATCATCACCAATATCAAGACGGTGAAGGCATTCGCCACGGAATCCCAAGAGTTAAGGAGACAGAAAAAAAGATTAGATAGGGAGTATAAAGTCGTAATTCACAGAATCCATTTGGGATACGTAATGCTGACAACCTGGTCAAAAACAGTAGTAGAATTGTCCCTATTCTTGGTGTTAATTTCTATCCTGATTCCCACCCTCCAACAAGATATCTCCCTGGGACATTTTATCACAATTTACACCCTCGCTAGCATGGCCTATTCGGAAATCGAGCCCATTAGCAATCTAGCAGAAGTTTTTGCTCGGCGCTATGCCTCTATGATTCGCTTCCACGAATTTATGAATTTGCCACCAGGAGAAGATGCTAATTCCCTGTCTTTATCCCTGTCAAAGCTGCCAAAATCTCCACTGGTTTTCCCAGGTAAACAATACAAGTTTAGCGGCAAAATAGAATTTAAAAATGTCTATTTCGGCTATAACAGTCAACGTCTTGTTTTGGAGGATATAAATCTGTTAATCCAACCCTATGAAACTGTGGCATTAGTAGGAAGGTCTGGCTCAGGAAAGTCTACCTTGGTAAAATTACTATACCGCTATTTTGAGCCACTGTCAGGGGAAATTTTGATAGATGGCATTGATATTCGTAGTCTGGACATTACCGGCTATCGTCGTCGTTTAGCAATAGTCCACCAAGAGGTAGACCTGTTTAATGGTACTATATTCGATAACCTGATTTATGGCAACCCCAGTGCCACGTGGGAAGAAGTGAAAAAAGCCTGTCAAATTGCTAGGGTGGATGAATTTATCTCAGAATTACCAGACGGGTATAATACCGTAGTGGGAGAAAGAGGTGTAAGATTGTCAGGTGGGCAAAAACAGAGACTGGGCATAGCTAGGGCGTTAATAATGAATCCGGATGTTTTAATCTTTGATGAGGCGACTGCTAGTCTAGATTATGAGTCAGAGAGACAAATACAATTGGCAATGGCATCCATTTTCGGCAGTCGCACTACCATTATCATCGCCCACCGTCTCAGTACTGTTCGTGCCGCCGACAAAATAGTAGTATTGGATAAGGGTAGAATAGTAGAAATAGGCACCCATGAACAACTACTTGCCCAAAATGGTATCTACCACCGACTACACTCCCTTCAGGAAACTGGGGACATTTTTTAAGTAAAAATACTATTGGGGTTTTCTGTACCTTGTCTACAGCACGGTTCTGGGAGTATTATTTTACCCTTAAACCACAACCTATTTGTTCCCCATTTTTCTTTCTGAGGGGGTATAAAACCATTTAATGTACACCCTGTTTTTTTCCTCTTCTAAATGTCTCGAGGCTTCATGTTTACTGGGGGCCAAGGGACTATTTTCATGGTAAACTCCATTGTTTTAATGAACGGCAATAAGACAATAATCTATTCCACTGAAATGGATTCTGACGCCAACCCCCCCAGAGAGGGGGGTGTAAGTCACTCGGATAAGGTATTTTTAAACAAGAAACTAGACGCACCATTCAACATAAAACATCAAATGTCTACTGGGATGGACTCCAAAATGGTGTACACTGAACCGTGAGGAGTTAGTTGTGACTGTACCAGGGAAATTGAAGTAATTGGTTCGATTAGTGAGAAAAAAGAAGGCTGAATGGTTTCCCTTTGCCAATAACGGCTTCTGGCAACGGTAATATGAGGGCGAAAAGGCCTTTTGTCAGATTTTACCCCAAAATCGGTAAAGGCACTATCAAAAAACTGAAAAGCCGAATCGAGTTGTGGATTGTCTTGAATTGCCACCGCCACCAGCCGCGGCTGGGAAGGAGAAGGAAACAGCATAATCTGTTGTGTCTGGAAGGAAATAGAAGAAAATCTGCCTACACCTGCCAAAAATGCCCTTTTTACCTCCTCCATTCGTCTTTTTTCCACGTTGCCGATGAATTTAAGAGTTAAATGTAGCAGTGGGGGGGGAATGAGACGCACTTTCGTTTTTAGTTTGCCACACCAATCATCTGCTTTTTGGTATAGTTGTTTTTGCATGGAGGCAGAGGGAAAAATGCCAACAAACAGACGCACTTGCTCCTCCATCGTCCGGCATGTACAATAGGGGACGCTAGCAATATTATCCCATAACGGAAGACGAGAGGGGAAAAGACGGTGTATGTCGGCTTGTAGGCTGTAAGTGTATGGAGGCTACGGCAATAAAACAGAAGGCAATAGAAATAGGTTTCCACCGGGTAGGAATAGCAACAGTCAACCCCAATGAGGAAACAATCCACGAAAATAAGAAAAGACTCCAAGCATGGCTAGAAAAGGGCTACCATGCTGGGATGGAATGGATGAAAAACCCTAAAAGACAAGATATTACCCTCTGCTTCCCCGAAGTTAAATCGATTATATCCTTAGCACTTAATTACTACACCCCCTATCAACACTCCCAAGATAAAAACGTAGGCAAGATATCCCGTTACGCCTGGGGAAGAGACTACCATAAGGTAATGAGTAAAAAATTGAGACAACTGGCATCCTGGTTACAAGAGAAGTACCCCGGCGTAAAACTTAAATACTACGTAGATACAGGACCAATACAAGATAAATTTTGGGCGCAACAGGCAGGGATAGGATGGGTGGGGAAGAATGGGAATCTCATCACCAGAGAATATGGGAGTTGGGTGTTTCTGGGAGAAATACTCACCAATTTACCCCTAGAAGCAGATAAACCCCATACTAACCATTGTGGCACTTGTACTCGTTGTTTGGAGGCCTGTCCCACCCGGGCTATTGTTCAACCCTATGTAGTGGATGCCAATCTTTGTATAGCCTATCATACCATTGAGAATCGTAGCCCACAACTGCCGAGGGAAATTGCCCAAAATCTCAACGGCTGGGTGGCAGGTTGTGATATTTGTCAAGACGTCTGCCCATGGAATCAACGTTTTGCTAAAGTTACAGACATACCAGACTTTTTTCCCTATCCCGCTAATCTAAACCCCCCTCTGACAGAATTGGCAACCATGACGGAAGAAGAATGGGATAAGCGCTTTCAGGCTTCTGCCTTACGTAGAATTAAGCCGGAGATGTGGCGTCGTAATGCACAATGTTGTCAAATACACACCATCGACTCATCGTTGTAGTAAACCCAACGTGGGGTTTTAATATTGCAACTTTATGGGGATTGTAAACCCACCCACTACAGGGTTTGCCATTATAAATCCTATACACCTCTATTTTCTTATCCCTACACCCTGCCTCCTACATCCTATCCCCTTACATTCTACCCCCCATAACCCATCTTTTAGAGGTATTTCTTCAACAACAAATGCAGCCTCTCAAGAGTTGCGGGAGGAATGGCGTCGGGGGGAGTAACAATGGCATTTTTTAGGGCAGAATGAGCTACACTGACAAAGGGGTTTTGATGAAGCAGTTTGACAGTTTCCCTAATTATCTTTTGGGCATTGGTAGCATTACGGTGGAGATTTTCAATTACCGTCTCCACGGTAACATGTTCATATTCCGGATTCCAACAGTCATAATCGGTAACTAGGGCAAGGGTAGCATAAGCTATTTCTGCCTCTCTTGCCAGTTTAGCCTCCGTCAGATTCGTCATGCCAATAACACTCCCCCCCCAACTGCGATACAGATTCGATTCCGCAATAGTGGAAAAAGCCGGCCCCTCTATACACACATATGTGCCCCCCTCGTGTAAACTTATATCGGGGAAGTTTAAATTCCTCACCGCTTGGGCTAGAATTTTACTCAACTGTCCGCATACTGGGTTGCCAAATGCTACATGAGCTACTATACCATCCCCGAAGAAGGTGGAGGGTCTGTTTTTTGTGCGATCTATGAACTGGTCTGGTATAACTAAGTCTAGGGGTTTTATTTCTTGTTTTAGCGAGCCCACTGCAGAGGCTGATATTATATACTCTACCCCTAGTGTCTTTAGGGCATAAATATTAGCTCTGAATGGCACCTCAGAGGGAAGTAGGTGGTGGTTTCTGCCGTGGCGGGGGAGAAATGCCACCTTCACCCCATCTAGATTGCCCACTATTAGATTGTCTGAGGGTTTACCAAAAGGAGTGTCTAGATTAACCTCTTCTATTACCTCTAACCCCTCCATTTTGTAAAGTCCACTACCCCCAATTATACCTATCCTTATTGTTTCCATTTTCTCCTTTTTTCTCTTTAAAAGACTACTATATTATACCTCGCCATGCCTTTTGAGTGGAAAAATTTTATTCTGGTTTTGCGGGTATTTCTAGACAGAATTGACTTCCATCTAACTGCTGATTGTCTAACCATCTATAGGGGCTTTTAATGGCTATTTTGATCTTCAGTTTTTCCGCCAAATCTCTAACTATTGCTAGCCCTAGGCCACTTCCCTTTGTTTTCTCCTTTACCTGGCTGCCTCTATAGTTCCTCTCAAAGATGTAGGGCTGATCTTCCGGTTTAATTCCGCAACCGGTGTCGCTAATTTTTAACAATACTTTCCCTTCCCCCCCCCTCGAAAGTTGCAATTTTACCTTCCCATTTTCAGGGGTGTACTTCAGCGCATTGTCCATGAGATTATTGATGATTTCCCTTAAGGCTTTTTTGTTGCTTATAATCGGCTGTAAATCTTCCTCTATCTCAGTCAAGATCTCAATGTTCTTCTCCTGGGCAACAACCTTAAAACTAATCAAAACCTCCTCCAGCAGCCTCTTCAAGTCTACCGGGGTAAACTCTTCTATTTTCTCCGTCAAAAAAAAGCTAACATGCTGGGGGTATATTGCTAAATCTGAAGTTTCCTTTTCCAGTTTAAACTGCTCACTAAAATCGGCAATTAATTCTCGCATCCTCTCACTTTCCCTCAAAATAACCTCGCCCGCTTTGTAGTTACCGTCACCGGGGCTGAGTTTCTTCAGAAGAAGCTTTGCCAGAGTTATAATAGCAGTTAGTGGGTTGCGTAATTGATGCAAAAAATCATCCAACAATTGATGTTCTTCCCCTCTTAACTGTTGCAATTTTACCAGTTTTTCTGCAGTCAACTTCTGCTTCTTCTCCAGGAAACAGGCGACGGCAATTGTTTGTGTTATCTCTCTGATTTGTATAATTTCTGAGGCTTGCCAAGGCTTGTCTTCCCTGCTAATAACCAGTAAACCAAAAACCAACCCCTGGTAAATCAGAGGGAGAATTAACTGATGTGGCAACTGGGGATTGGCAGTATTATGAACAATAGTACTGACGTTATTATCACTGGCCAAAACACTACCCCATTTTTTTTCCACAAAGGGAGGTAACAGGGGCAATTCTGGTTGGGAATTTTGCTGGGGATATGTTATAATGGGCACTAGGGTTGGCCCGTCTGCGCCCTGAGTCAAATACACGGTACTGACTTGTGCGGAGAATTGACTAAATAACAGTTTTAATTGGGATTCACACAGCAAAAGAAAATCACCGCTAACGCCGACAACCTCATAATTCACCATGACTCTTGGCACCGCCTCTCACTAACTATCAATTATAACTTCCATTCAGGGTTGAGGGCTAATGCCAATGCCAACTGCTTGCCAGGCAATAGCATAGGCTTGTGAGGGTTGGTTGACTCTTTTAGTATATCTAACTCTGATTTTATACCTGCCAGTCACAGGCAGCTGACAAAAAATATGTTCTACACTATCCACTTTACTTACAGAAGAACAAATTGTGGCCTTTTCCGTCTTGTTGTCAATTTTTAGTAACTCCAAATCCAAGTCGTTTAACCCCCTATCTATAAATCTCTCCCCCTGTTCATATTTTCCACTACCGTTGATATCTTCCAGTTCAACAAGACGATTCCAGGCTATAGTTATACTGATGAAACTCCCCCCTTTCAATGTATCAGAGAAATAGTAGTCATGAAAGTTGTTTTCCTCAATGGAATCATAGTTCCAACCAATTGGAGGTATTTTAACCCTGTGGCTATATTTTCCAGCTATCAATTGTTTATAGGCGCGCATGGTGTTTAAATGGCCGGTGCCCATCTCCATATCGAGGGGTATTTTCGGGTCTAAATAAGCGTCACTCTCCAGCCAAGTTTTGTTTCTCTGGGTTAAAACAGTGCGTGTCATTCCCAGCAAATTGCCGTCACCTTTATCCGCCAATTTGTCAGCAGAATTAAGCAGAATCGCTTTCATAACCTCCGGCTGGCGATAGTCAAGGGAAGGCAAAACACCCCGACGCCAAAGTCTATCCCCCGCCTCCTGCAAGAGGGCAACTGAACCAGTAATATGGGGAGCTGCAAAACTACTACCAGAAACGGTCTCCAACCTCCCTTCCAGATTGTACACCCGAAGGCGATGTCCCGGAGCCAAAATACTAACTGCACGTCTGCTACCTACATTGATTTCCCCAGGGATTAAGGCTTTGGCAATACTGGCTGGGGAGATACTTAAATTGGCAAAGTCGACTTTCCTAAACACCCCATCCTGTTTACGACTATAAGCAGTGGTGATGCCATTGTAATTGTCAGTAGGAATGGGAATACCCCCCAAACCCTGATTGCCTGCCACCACATATAAAACACTATGTTGTCTGGCAGACCAGTCTAGACACTGAGTGAACAAAGCGTTACCATCTAATTGGGGGTTTTTCCTCTCATCCCTGGCTAAAGACTCCCCAAAACTGATATTAATCGCCCTAACATTACCACCATCCTGCAATGCTATATTTTGAATGGCAAGGCACTCCTGTTGTTGTTGAGCATATTTTAAAGTCCCAATAGCCCCCACATACAGTCTAGCATTAGGGGCAACTCCAGTAAATCTCTTGTGTCTGCCTACCATCACCCCTGCCACCATCATTGCATGATTGTCAATGTTGCTATTGGCGATGGCAGGGGCATCAAGGTAAAATAAACGGGCAAGGGGAATTGGACGATGGGTGGGGGGTAGTTTGTCTAAACCGAATTTTTTGGGTCTACCTATCTCCACCTGCCCTATACTAATCTTATGGCCCGTCAAATTGTAAGGGGGTTGGTGTAACCGTATCACGTCTATCCCCCTCTCCGACAGGGAATCCTCCAGGCTGTTAGCGGCAACAGGCAGAGAAAAAATGGCAAGGGTGGTTGTAAGGAAAACAAGGGAGTCTCTCATCCACTAATCCACCACATCATGGCCGGCATCCATGATTGCTTGTTTTATTCTATCTAAACTCACCGCCGTTGTCACCTCTATCACCTTCCTCTCCACATCCCCCCTTACCTCCGCCTTAGCATCCAACGCCTGGATTGCCCTTGTAATCGCTGCTATACAAGAGTTACAGGAAATACTAGGCACTCTGATTGTAACAGTAAAATGCATAGGCCCAGTCTCAGTCTACTCCTCTGTGGCGTTTGTAGTTGTTAGCATCTTATTGGCTGCCAATTGTTGTTTCAACTCACCAACTTGTCTCTCTAACTGTTCTATTCTATCCAACAACGTCCTAATTATCTTAGCCTCGGAGTCCGGCAAATTACTGTGATCCAGTGGATCTATTCTAACACCGGAACGATATACTATTCTCCCGGGAATCCCCACTACTGTACAATTGGAGGGAACATCCTTCAACACCACTGAACCAGCACCAATACGCACATCATCCCCTATTGTAATATTTCCCAGTACCTTTGCCCCCGCACCCACCACCACATTTTCCCCCAGAGTTGGATGGCGTTTCCCTTTCTCCTTCCCCGTCCCACCCAACGTGACTCCCTGATATATTAAACAATAATCCCCCACCACTGCCGTCTCACCTATCACTACCCCCATGCCATGGTCAATAAACACCCCCTTGCCTATTTTAGCACCCGGGTGGATCTCAATACCGGTAAGAAAACGGGCAAAATGGGAAATCAACCGGGGAATTACCGGCAAACCAAGATTATATAACCAATGGGCAATGCGGTGAAAGATGAGGGCCTGTAAACCTGGATAGCACAACAAGACTTCTAACCAGTTACGGGCGGCCGGATCTCTTTCAAATATAATCTTAAAATCGGCGATGATGTGTGAAAGCACAGTTGCCTACTTGTACCTACTAATCTCCTTTATCAATTTTAGCTCCTGTTGCGGAGAATTAATTTACGGTTTGTCTGCAAAAAAAAGGAAACAAACCCCCATGAAACACGTCTTCCCCAACAGGAAAAGCTAGAAATTCTACCGGGGAATGAATTCCATGTTTACCTCTTCCCGTCTTTCTCGTAATGCCGCCACTGCCGTCGCCGTGGGATTGTCTCTTTCTACCTTGGTTAATAGCTTCATACCAGTTGCCGCCAAACCCTATAAGCCAAATAGACTTATTCGCAACAACTCCCCCCTCTACTGGCAACCCAGAGGCGTCAACACTAACACCAATACTAATACCTATACCAACACCAATAAAACCCCCTCTGCCTCCTTCCCTACCCCTTTTGCTAAACAGGCAATTCTTAATCCCGGCGTGGTAATTCCCACCACCCTACCCACCGCCAAAAAAATTCTAGTAACTAGAGAGGAAACCATGTCTCTCACCCTCGTAGTAGAAAGAGATGTCTTTGAGCAATCTAAAAGGGTAATTGTTATCCCAGCCGGCAGTGAAATAGTGGGAGAAATTCGTCCTGCAGAGGGAGGTTCTCGTTTTGTCGCTAATAAGGTAAAATTCAAGGATGGGAGGGAATATCCCATTAGTGCCCAGTCTCGCGTAATATCTCGTACTGAGAAGGTATCAGCTGGTAAGAATACAGATGCCATCTGGCAAGGCGCCTTAATTGGTGCCGCCGCCGCCGCTGTCATTGCCGCTGTCACTGGCGATAAAACCATTGGTATAGAGGAAATCCTAGGTGGCGCCGCCGTTGGTGCCATAGGAGGCTTAGTCTTCGGTGGAGATGTGGAAAGAGAATTGATTTCTATAAATCCTGAGGAAGACTTAGATGTTACCCTCACTTCTCCTTTCCCCTCCTAGCAATTCCCCCTCTTTTTCCTCTTCTCCTAGCCCCCTCATGTCTTCTACAATTCTCTTAATAACACTAGCCGTAGGCACAGCCAAAAATACTCCTAATACGCCACTTATTTTTGCCCCCAAGAAGAGGGATATAATCACCCATATGGGGTTTAAGCCTATTAATTCCCCCATCAATCTGGGGGCTATTAAGTTTTCTGTTATTTGCTCAATAATAGTAGCAGCAACCAGGAAAAAAATCGCCAATTTTATACTCTTAAATAGCAATATTATTGAAGATAACACCATCACTACCGCCCCAAAAAAAGGTATTAGACTCGCAATGCCGATTATGAAGGCAAAGAATAAGGCTGAGGGAATGCCTATCAACACGAAAATAAACAGACGTAACAAACTGGCCAACCCTATTATAATCAAACGGATAAAAAAGTAGTCCTTAAAGGTTTCCCTGAAGTAAAAAGGCACTTTTTCATTCCAGGGGGGAGGCAAAAAGCTATAAATGCCTTCCCAGAATTTGTCTCCACCAATCAGCAGAAATACGATTAGTATCGCTATAAACAAAACATCAAATACCCGGTTAATAGTGGCAAACACAATGTTGAATGTTTGAGAACCCAAAAACTGAATTATACTGGAAATTCTGTTAGTAATATCTTGAATTATGGCATCAAAATTGATGGGAAAACGCTGGAAAAAGGGCAAGTCAGATAAAGACAGCAAATAATCCCTTCCATGTTTAATCCAGCCGGGAATGCTAGCAATCAAGTCATTCAACTGTTGGATTAACAATGGGATAATAATCAAACTACTAACTGCTATAATGAACAAGGTTAAAAGGACAACTATGGCTATAGATAAGGCGCGATTTAACCCTTTTTCTACTAGTAAATTTACTACCAACTCTATCAAAAAGGCGATAATTGAAGCAATAACCAGAAAACTAAAAAAAGGCTGGAGATAATCAATCACCTTCAAAAGTAGAAAACTATTCAAACATAACAGCGGGAAAATTAACAACACACGAAACCACTTAGGCGTCTTCCCCCAGGCAATCCTTGACTTTAACTGATTCTCCATGGAAAGTTTTTGGTAATACTTGTATTAAAATAATATGGAAATGAGAGCATTCCTAGTAGGGATTATAGGCAGTTTGGGAGAATAAGCCAATGACTTTTCTGTCAATCCCTTGCCAGTATAAACTGTATAGGCATTTCCTTCAGCCTTGCCAAATTGAAACTTCTCACAAGGAAAACAAAAATGTACAGCTATTATAAGGGGATAGTTGCCGATATATATACTCACCACCACCGCCATATTCTTGTTTTGGAAATTAACAACATAGGCTATGAAATCCAAATACCCTATCGTTTCCGTCAACAGTTACAGGCTAACCTCCACAATTTGGTGACTGTCTATATCCATCTGCAAATACGAGATGAGCAACCTTTTTTATATGGTTTTGCTACTATGGCGGAAAGAGATTTATTCCGACAACTTATTGGTGTCTCTGGTGTTGGCGCACAATTGGCTATTTCCCTTCTTGATACCCTAGAATTGGAGAATTTAATCTCTGCTATCGCCACTGGTAATATCCGTCTTTTAACAAAAACCCCCGGCATCGGCAATAAGATTGCCGAAAGAATTATCCTAGAATTGAAAGGCAAACTATCCCTCCCCCCCACTTCCTCCGCCGCCTCCGACTCACCCCCACCCCCTCACCATATTGTTGAAGAGGTGGAGAAAACCCTTTCAGCCTTGGGGTATACCCCCTCGGAAATTCAACAGGCTATTTCTGTTATCACCAAAGATTCTCTCTTACTCAAAAACCCCCGTTTAGAAGAGTGGATTAAAACTGCTATCCAATTTCTATCCCTCAATGCCAACTAATAACCTAACAAAACCACTGCCATTGTATCATTATAAGCCCATTGTCCCCCATTACGGTTTTATTTATAAGCCTCCATTATAGACTAAAATAAAACTCCAGTTACCCCCATTTGGTATTCACCATGGAATCCCAGAAAAATAATAACACCCTTACAGTCCATCTCAACATACCCCAGGATTGGCAAGACAAACTAACCTCTATAGCTGAAAAAAAAAATATAACAATCCCACAATTAATTACAGAAATTATAGGCATTTACTTGGGGTATAACCAAACGGAATTGGAGTTGAAAAACCTTAAACAACAACAACAACAACTGGATTATAGACTGAAGATGGTTGAAATAAAAGCCATGGAAACCGCTAAACTAGAAGAGAGATTCCGTGTCTTGGAAAAACTAGTAGAAAACATCCAAAAACAAATACAAGCAAAACCGAATTCTATCCCCCTTCCTACCCTTTTTCCCGAAGAAAATGATGATGATTCTGTAGATGAACCAGATGAAGTCCTTATTGACTTTTTGGACTAGTCTAGGATAGTATATCACCCCCTTACTCCAGAAATCGAGAAAGAAGATGAGGAATGTCCTGAGAAATATCTTACTAGTATCCCATTCTGATTTTCCTACCAACAGTGCCGTCCATGTGCACCATTTTGCCAATGAATTGGTTAGAATGGGACTGGATTGTGTTGTCGCAGTGCCAAAAGACAAGAATAGCATCCACAGTCTCAATAGAACCAACCTCTACAAGGTTACTCAGTATAATGAATACCAAACCATAACAGACTTTTTTGACAATAAACAACCCCCCGACCTAGTTCACTGTTGGACACCCAGGGAACATGTTAGAATCTACTGTAAGCAACTTTCTCAACATTACAGTTTCCGCCTGGTGGTTCATTTAGAAGATAATGAAGAAGCAGTAACCGCCAGACTGTTACAAAACCCCTCCAGCCAATGGGAAGCAACAGAAGGCAGGAAAATGTCTTCTTGTTTGTCTCACCCCCAACATTCTAAAGAGTTTCTCCGTCATGCCAACGGGGTTACGGTTATCATTGACACCCTACAACAATTAATACCCTACCCACTTCCCCGTCTAACTGTTTACCCCGGCGTCGACACATCCCAGTTTTACCCCCGCCGCAAAAACTCTCAACTTCTCTCCCATTTTTCCATCCCACCCCACGCCACCATTATTTGCTACACCGGCAATGTATATGCCACCAACGTGGCAGAAGTCAGAAGTCTCTATCTAGCCGTCGGCAAACGGAATAGGGAAGGCAAACCCACCTACCTGATACGTACTGGCATCGATTATACTCCCCTTTTGACACCACAAGAGGACTGGATTCGCAAATATCTTATAGAATTAGGCTGGGTGGAGAGAGAAAAAATACCAGAAATACTATCCCTAGCAGATGTTTTAATTCAACCCGGCAAGAGTGATGAGTTTAATGACTATCGTTTTCCCTCAAAAATACCAGAATTCCTGGCTATGGGAATACCAGTAATTCTCCCCGACACCAACATCGCCAAATTTCTAACCCATGGGGAAAATGCCCTTATATTGCCAGTAGTCAATGAAGAAACCATTCCCCCTGCCATCGATTTATTGCTTAACAACCCCTCCCTGCGACAACGCCTAATCAAAGGGGGATTACATTTTGTATACAACTATCTCAACTGGCAGAAAAATACTCGCCAACTCCTTGATTTTTATCAAAGCCTCTTCCCCGACAACAAAAAATTCATTCCCTTGGAAAACTCATTATATCATTCCCAAAAATGCCATGAATCTCACCCTTCACAGGAGCGACAGTTGCCTCTATACTCCCTCAAACTGGGTAATCTGCGGCAGAAACTGCAAATATTCTCCATATTTTCAAGAAGAAATTATTCGGATTGCTGAGCATTTTTAGTTTAAATCCATCTCCCAATAAAATTTTTGCCTCCTTACTATTTATAATTTCAATTCTTCGAGGAAAAACGCTTTTAGCAATAATATGATGGTTAATTTCAACCAGAATATTCATATTTTTACAGTATGTGCTGCTAATTACATACCAAGGGCAAGAGTGTTGGCAGAATCTGTCAAAAAACTACACTCCCAAGTGCCATTCCACCTGTTTTTAAACGATTCAATCCCTCCAAATTTTCCTCAGGATTATGAGCCATTTGATAATATTGTCACCGTCACCCAGTTAAACATACCCAACTTCCCGCAATGGGTATTTAAGCATTCAGTGTTGGAATCATGCACAGCTATTAAACCAATCGCTTTCCAGTATCTATTCCAAAAATACAACTGTCATGGTATCATCTTCTTAGACCCCGATGTAGTAGTTTTCTCACCTCTGGACGAGTTGTTTTCTCATTTCAACCATGCCAGCATATTGTTAACCCCCCACCAACTACAACCAGAAAAAGTACATTCAGCCATTCTAGACAATGAAATTTGTTTTCTCCGCTATGGCACATTTAATTTAGGTTTTTTAGGAGTAAAAAATTCGCCAGAGGGGAAAAATTTTCTCCAGTGGTGGGGCGATAGATGTTATCATTATTGTTATGATGACCATAAGAATGGCATTTACACCGACCAACGCTGGATAGATCTAGTCACCTCCTTTTTCCAAGAAGTAAAGATACTTAGACACCCCGGGTATAATGTTGCCAACTGGAATCTTAGCCATCGCCAACTGCGAGGAGATTTCAACAGGGGGATAACAGTAAACAATCAGCCTCTATATTTCTATCACTTCTCCAACGCCCAAAGAATAATGCCAGAAAAATATAAGCTATACAATGATACCCTCAAATCTCTCCTAAAATGGTACCAAGAAAAGTGTAAGGAGGCTGGAGAGGAGGAATTTAGCCGGATTCCCTACAAATATGACTACTTTGACAACGGCGAGTTAATCACACCAAATCACAGAATTGTTTACCGTCAAAACCCTGACTTACAGCAGAAATACCCCAACCCCTTTGCCGTCGGAGAGAAAGATTGTTACTACCGTTGGTATCAAGAATATGAAAGGGAGAAAAAGAGAAAAGAAAATGAATCTCAATACTGGATTGATAAATTATTGGCAGAATTAAACAAAGCCTATGAAATTGTCAGGGAAAAAGACAAAACCATAGACGGCCTCTATCGACAATTAAATGAGATTATAGCCCAAAGAGAAGAAATCCAAAACCAGCTTCTGGCAATCCAGAAAAGTAAGTGGTGGAGGATTAGAAAAGCATGGCTGAAACTTAAAACAATACTCCCCTTGCCACTCGCTAAGTAGGATTACCTATAACCCTCCCATAAATATCCCATAACAAAAATTGAGATTACTATAAGGGGAGAGGATAATAGGCATAACAAATTCTAGAGTGTATTTAACGCCAAGTGCCGGGAATTTTTGTTACATTAAAACTTAATATTTTGTAATAGTCTGTGAAGAGATGTTACTGGAGAAAGAAACCACTGCTACCCTGCCTGCCACGACAAACAAGGGTGGGAGTCAGAATAGGGAGACCCTAATAGCAGTTTGGGGGATTATAGACGTCAACAGTTGCCCCCACCATTATAACTTCCACCTCCACACCACCTGTTCTGATGGACAACTCACACCAGAGGCGCTAATGGAACAAGCCATTGCCATAGGACTAAAAGGCCTAGCCATTACGGACCATCATACCACAAAAGGGTTTGAAAGAGCCAAACAGTGGCTAGAAAAAGCCGCAACCCTTTACCCCTCCCGCCCATTGCCACAAATTTGGACTGGAGTCGAAATTACAGCTGATTTAAATGGTACTTCCATCCACATTCTTGGGTATGCCTTCAACCCCGAGGATGAAAACATGAAACTTTATCTTACCGGTGAGACTCCAGAGGGAGAATCCGCCAAAGCTGAAAACGTCATCAACACGATACACCTTGCCGGTGGTTTAGCCATCCTTGCCCATCCCTTTCGTTATCGTCGTCGTGGCGAAGAGTTAATTCTTGAGGCTTACAGGTTGGGGATTGACGGCATTGAAGCCTATTATGCCTATGGTAACCCTAACCCCTGGTGCCCCAGTCCCACAGAAACCTCTCTCGCCCTACTCCTAGCGAAGGAATATAACCTGCATACCACCTGTGGCACTGATACCCATGGTTCTAATATTCTAGTCCGTTTATGACCCTCCTGCCAACCCCCTCCCCACCAAAATTTTTCCCTTTTCTCCTTGACATTTTATCCGAGCCGCGCTACCCTAGGGGGGTAGGGAGGACGGCGGGGGAAGTGACCGCCAGGGGTGGCCCTAGGCAATTTATTGTTAAAATAAAATTTCAACTGGGTAGGGTAAGCGAGCAGCAACAAAAGAGAGTAATTGAAAATAAGGAAGAGGAGAAAAGGGAAGAAAAGAAGGGGAAGAGGAGATTTTACCATTGCCATTACCATTTATTATTTTATTCTTCTTCTTCGTCTAGGATCTCAATATCGATAATACGAGGCTCAGAAGAAGACTGGGGGGCATGTGGAGAAGATTGGTGAAGATTTTCAGAGAGAATTTGTTGGACAAACCTACGTGCTTCCTCAGTGGTGATTTTGCCCTTAGCCACCATATCATCGGCTAGTTGCTGTAGTTTTTGAGGGAAGTCGGCTTCCTGGAAAAATTGAGTAGCTTTTTGTCTCAACTCCTGGAGATTTTGATTAACTTCCCCGAGGCTGGCACTAACCTTCTCCACGGCATAGCTGGCCATCCCCACCCCTAGGTAGAAGGCTTTTTCTAAAAAATTTTCCTGCTTATTGCTCATAATAGTTTTGACTTTTTTCTTTAGTAGCTGATGACTTCACAACTCTATTATAATGATAACTAGCGTCAATTATTTAGGGACAAAAAAATAAAACTCTCCAGTGAATTTTCCCTAATTTCAAGTAGAAATTAGCCACAGAATAGAAAAAAAAAGAAAAAGTAAAGAATTGTAAAGGAAATCCCTAGTGTGGGAAAGGGAAGTTGAGTTATATTGAGAAAACAAGTGGAAGAAGAAGGAGAGGCAAAAAGTTATGGAACTGATGATAGAAGACTTGATGGAGCAGTTGGTGGAGTTAGGAGGCTCAGATATGCACATACAGGCGGGGGCACCAGTATACTTCCGCATCAATGGAAAACTGACACCCATTGGGGATGAGCCCCTTAGTCCACAAGAGTGTCAGCGTTTGATCTTCAGCATGTTGAACAACTCCCAGAGAAAAACCCTAGAACAAGAATGGGAGTTAGACTGTTCTTATGGGGTAAAAGGATTAGCCAGATTCCGGGTGAATGTCTATAAGGAGAGAGGTTGTTATGCCGCCTGTTTAAGGGCCTTATCCTCCAAGATACCCAATTTTGAACAACTGGGACTGCCAGAGGTAATCAAAGAAATAATTGAACGCCCCAGAGGACTAATACTAGTAACAGGACAAACTGGGTCAGGTAAAACTACCACCCTTGCAGCCATCCTGGACTATATCAACCGCACTCGTCATGAACACATTTTAACCATAGAAGACCCTATAGAATACGTTTTCCCCAATATAAAGAGTCTGTTTCACCAACGGCAGAAGGGAGAGGACACCAAGAGTTTCGCCAATGCCCTCAGGGCCGCCCTCAGGGAAGACCCAGATATAATCCTAGTAGGAGAAATGCGGGACTTGGAAACTATCTCCCTGGCCGTCACCGCTGCGGAAACCGGACACCTGGTATTTGGTACTCTCCACACCAGTTCCGCCGCAGGTACTATTGACCGTATTGTTGACGTATTTCCTGCCAATGAACAAGCTCAAATCCGGGCAATGCTGTCCAACTCCCTGTTGGCCGTATTCGCTCAGTGTCTTGCCAAGAAGAAAAATCCTAAACCCGGGGAATTCGGCCGCGCTCTTGCCCAGGAGATTATGATTGTAACCCCTGCCATTGCCAACCTGATCAGGGAATCAAAAGCCGCCCAAATCTACTCAGCTATCCAAACGGGGGGCAAGTTAGGCATGCAAACCATGGAACAGGCTTTGGCTAACTTGGCTAAGGCTGGAATCATAAGCTATGAGGAGGGTCTTTCCAAGAGCAATAAGCCCGACGAGTACAAACGTCTCATGGGTGTAAGCGAAGGAGGCATGGTTTCTGCCAAGACTCGCTAAGGGGGTGACATATGGCTACATTTATAGCTCAAGTAAAGGACAGAGCTGGCAATATCCTCGAGGAAAGGGTTATTGCCTCCTCCGAACAGGAGGCCAGACGCATTCTTCAAAGACGCTTTGCCGCCGTCGGCAAAGTGCGACGGGCTGGGATAGAATTGGACTTTGCCAGTCTTGAGGCTGCCCTCAGTCCAGTTTCCGTCAAGGACAAGGCACTTTTTTCCCGTCAGTTCGCCGTTTTAGTCAACGCTGGGGTTGCCATCGTCCGTGCCCTTAACGTTTTGAGTGAACAGGCCACCAATGCCAAATTCAAGAAGGTACTCCAGATTGTTGAAAAAGATGTGCAACAAGGGGCTAGTCTATCTGATGCCATGCGGAAACACCCAGACTGTTTCGACAAACTCTATGTAAGCATGGTGGAAGCAGGGGAGACTGGTGGGGTATTGGACGAGGTAATGAATCGTCTGGCCAAACTTTTGGAAGACATGGTACGTCTCCAAAACCAGGTCAAATCCGCATTGGCCTACCCGGTAACCGTGGGGATTTTTGCGGTGCTAGCCTTCTTGGGGATGACCATGTTTCTTGTGCCCGTTTTTGCCAATATCTTTGAACAATTGGACGCAGAGTTGCCCGGCCTCACCCAATTCATGGTAAACCTGAGTAACTTTCTGCGTAGCTGGAAAATCCTCATCCCCATTGGCACTATAGTAGGTCTAGTGTTTAGCCTCCGCGCCTACTACAAAACCCCAGTGGGGAGAGAACAAATTGACCGTCTGGCTTTAAAGATGCCCATTTTCGGACCCTTGAATGAGAAAAACGCCGTGGCCCGTTTCTGTCGCATCTTTGGCACATTAACCCGTTCAGGAGTGCCTATCGTCCAGTCTTTGGAAATCGCCCAGGAAACCATCCCTAACGTAGTCATCGCCCAAGCCATCGCCGCAGCCAAGGAGTCGGTAATGGAGGGGGGTATGCTAAGTACAGCCATCGCCGAAAAAAAAGTCTTCCCCCCTATGGCTATTCAAATGATGACCATTGGCGAGGAAACGGGGGAATTAGACGCCATGATGATGAAGGTGGCCGACTTCTATGAAGACGAGGTGGAACAGGCAGTAAAAGCCCTCACCAGTGTGATTGAGCCTCTTATGATGGTGCTAATTGCCTTCCTGGTGGGCACTATCCTCCTGTCCATGTATCTACCCATGTTCAAAATATTCGACCAACTGGGTTAAGGCCTTTTACCGTCACTGGGTTTGGGGCGGGGAAACTGAGAGGCGGCCGGGAAATACTTAACCGGCTCATTTTTCAGGGCTGTCAACATAAACTGCCTCCAAATGGGCGCCGCATAGCCTCCACCAGTGACACCCCTCCCCAGACTCCTACGGAAGTCATCATTGCCTATCCATACGGCCGTGGACAACTGGGGCACATACCCCACAAACCATACATCCTTCTCCGCGGATGTGGTTCCAGTTTTCCCCGCCGCTGGCCTTCCTATGTCTGCACTCCTTGCCGTACCATTTTTTATGACATTTTGTAGTGTAGCAGTAAGAGAGGCGGCCGCCCACTCGTTCAATACTAACTTGGGTTTGGGAGTGTTGTCCAAAATGACATTGCCCTGACTGTCGGTAACCCGGAGAATCATGGTAGTGGGAGACTGCCAACCGTTGCTGGCAAAGGTAGCATAGGCCTTGGCCATCTCCATGGGGGTGACGCCAATAGGACCTAGGGGCAGGGAGACTACAGGCGCCAAGGGACTTTCAATGCCTAACACCCGGCAGACTTCTATCACCTTGTCCAACCCTATTCTTTGCCCTAGTACTACCGCAGGGATATTCAACGATTTACTAAGTGCCTCAACAATAGTAACTTCGCCGCCCCCATAGTCACCCCCATAGTTGCGAGGACGATAAAAGCCACTGCCCTCCCGAAACCCTTTTGAATAGTTGGGAATTACAGAGTAGGGAGTGTACTTGCCAGTGGCAAAGGCGGTATAGTAGACAAAGGGTTTAAAAGCAGATCCAGGCTGCCTACGAGCCTGTAAAACACGATTAAATTGGCTCTTCTCGTAGTCTATCCCCCCTACTACTGTCTTAACAAAATGGGTACGAGGATCAATAGCAACTAGGGCAATCTGGTCAGCCCTTACCCCCGAGGCGCGAAGGTTTTGGTGAGCTTTCCTCACAATCAGTTCGGCCTTTTTCTGAAGATGGTAATCGATGGTGGTTTGTACGTGCAACCCGCCCTTTATCAGGACATCTTGGCCAAAACGCTCAATCAACTCCTGTTTGACTGCATCAGTAACATAGGGAAGTTTACTAGTCTGCCAAGCCTTGGGTTTACCCAGCAACAAGGGCGTCTTCTTTGCCTTCTCCGCCTCTTGCTTCGTAATCCATCCCAACTCCACCATCCTGTTTAACACCAGGGCTTGCCTCTCCTTGGCCAGACGATAGTTGACAAAAGGACTGTAAATCTCAGGCGCCTGGATAATCCCCGCCATCATTGCCGCCTCGGCCAAATTTAGTTTAGAAGCCGGCTTGTTGAAATAACTCTGGGCCGCCGTTTCTGCCCCATAATTGTTATGTCCCCAGTAGATGTTATTGAGATACATCTCTAGTATTTCGTCTTTGGTAAAAACCTGTTCCACCCTGATAGCCAACACCGCCTCGGCTAATTTGCGAGAAAAGGCCCTCTTATGACTGAGAAACACGTTTTTCACCAACTGCATCGTCAGGGTGGATGCCCCCTCTACCACCCTTTTACTCTGAAAATTCACTATCATTGCCCTGACGACACTGCTGGGGTTAACACCCTTATGCTGATAGAAGTTACTGTCTTCTATGGCAATCACCGCCAATTTCAAATGGGGCGAAATTGCCTCCAACGGCACGGCAGTCCGATGCTCCTCCCCATGAAACGTAGTCAATAATACCCCCCTTATATCATAAATGTAACTCGTTTGTGATGGAACATATGTTTTTAAAGTTCTCACATCCGGAAGATTGCGAAAACTGATGGCCAGGCCCACTAACCCCCCAGCAATGGCCGATGTGGTGAGCACTGTAAGCCCCAAAATAGTCCCTACGGTGGCACGGGCTACACCTACCAGGAAATTCTGAGAAGCCAGGGGAGAAGAATTATTAGTTTTGCCTTGAATGCGAGTAGATGACACAGTTTTAAATTAGGCCTTTTCAACAGGATTTTTTGTACTAATAGCTCCGTTTAGAAAAAATAATACCAATATGCCCCGCCAAAATAATACCTACGGGCACGATTTTAGCATGAACCACTTATAATAGCTCTTAAACCATTGGAAAAACAAATTATTTTCACCTAAGTGGTAGAAAAATGTTTGTCCTAAAAGGCTACGAGTATTTCTTAGGCTTTCTCATAGTCAGTGCCGCAGTGCCAGCACTAGCCCTAACCGCCTCCAAACTCCTACGCCCCCCCACCGGCGGCCCAGAAAGACGTACCACCTACGAATCCGGTATGGAGCCCATCGGCGGCGCCTGGATTCAGTTCAATATCCGCTACTACATGTTTGCCCTCGTGTTTGTAATCTTTGATGTTGAAACAGTGTTTCTGTACCCCTGGGCAGTGGCCTTTAACGTCCTAGGCCTATTCGCCTTTATAGAGGCCCTCATATTTATAGCTATACTAGTAGTGGCATTGGTATACGCGTGGCGCAAAGGCGCGCTAGAATGGTCATAAATGCCTAACTGAATATAATAGACAAATAACACAGGTAACCGGAAGGAATAACCATGAACACCCCCACTCCAGACTTGGAAACCCTAGAAAGACAGGCAAAAGAGAAAATCCTCAATCCCGCCTCCCCCTACCAGGTGACCCAAGACCTATCAGAAAATGTCATATTAACCACACTAGACGACCTATACAACTGGGCAAGGCTTTCTAGTCTCTGGCCACTACTCTATGGCACAGCCTGTTGTTTTATCGAATTTGCCGCCTTGATCGGCTCCCGTTTCGACTTCGACCGTTTTGGCCTGGTGCCCAGATCCAGCCCACGTCAGGCAGATTTGATCATCACCGCCGGCACCATTACCATGAAAATGGCTCCAGCTTTAGTACGTTTGTATGAGGAGATGCCCGAGCCCAAGTATGTGATTGCCATGGGCGCCTGTACCATCACCGGCGGTATGTTTAGCAGTGACTCCCCCACTGCCGTTAGGGGTGTAGACAAACTCATCCCCGTGGACGTATATATCCCCGGTTGTCCCCCTCGCCCAGAAGCCATCTTCGATGCTATAATCAAACTACGCAAGAAAGTGGCTAACGAGTCCCTTCAGGAAAGAAACAGGGTTAGAAGCCAAACCCATCGCTTCTACTCCACCACCCACCGTCTCAAAGTAGTTGAGCCCATATTGACAGGCAAATACCTGCGTAGCGAGACTCGGCAAAAACCACCAGCCCAAATTGCCGCCGCCATGGGCATGCCCCTAGAAATAGAAACACCGAAGCTTTTAGAAACTACCCCGGAGGCTAGTCAGTCATGACAGAGGAAATCCACAATCAACCTTCCCCTGAAACCCCCAACAAAACCGAAACTGCAGAAATAGTCCCGGCTGGGGTTGTTTCCCAGTGGCTTACCAAAAACGGTTTGCCCCATGAGCCCCTCGAACCGGACCATTGCGGTGTAGAATTAATCAGGGTGGAGCCACAGCATCTTATACCCGTAGCTATGGCTCTCTACAACTATGGCTTCAACTACCTCCAGTGTCAAGGGGCTTACGATTTAGGTCCGGGAAAACAACTAGTTAGTTTCTACCACCTCATCAAAGTGGCAGACAACGTCACCAAGCCAGAGGAGGTGAGAATCAAGGTATTCTTGGACAGGGAAAACCCCAGAGTGCCCTCCGTATATTGGATTTGGCGGGGTGCGGACTGGCAAGAGCGGGAGTCCTATGACATGTTTGGTATAATCTATGAGGGACACCCCAACCTCAAACGCATCCTTATGCCCGAAGACTGGGTAGGTTGGCCATTGCGCAAAGACTACGTCTCCCCCGACTTCTACGAATTACAAGACGCCTATTAATCCCCCTTTCGCCCCCTCCTTTGGGGGTTTCTATCTTTTTACCACGCCGCCTATCTTCTTTTTAATTCTTCCTATCATCCTCTCTACCAACCCTCCACTTAAACTAGGTATGTTACTCTTTTCTACTATTTTTTGATAATTGAAGAAAAAATCAATCTGCTCCAATATTGTCTTTAATCTATCTTCTATTGCCTCTCTTCTATATCTTCGCAATAATTCAGTATTGTCACGAAGTTGCCAGTTTTTTACGGCATTTAGTATTCTATGAACATCGTATTCAAGAGAATAAACCCTAAGTTTTTGACAGTTAAAACCAGGATCTAAATAGTCAGAAAGGGCATCATTAATACTAGAAAAAACTGTACAGCCACAAGCCATGGCCTCTAGGGGAGGTAAGCCAAATCCCTCTGTCAACCCCGTTTGCCACCAATATTCGCTGGAATCGTACAGATATACTTTAGTCTGATTAAACAGGGATGCCAAGTCTTCCACCCAAGAGTCTATTAAAACCAAATTACAATGAGGTTTCAAAGCAGGCACCAGTTTTTCCAAGAGATATTTAGAAGACTTACGTTTCTGGACTAAAACGTCGATGGGCCTATCCTGATGCCGATTCTGATACTCAGGAGAAATCTCGTTGGGCAGGTAGAAAATTAGCGAGTTGGGGGCATGTCTTCCCCAATAGGCCTGAGTGTGTTTGCTTACGGCTATAATGGGCACTTTTGGGGGTAACGTAAATCCGTAACCACTAC